>CACNAX010000015.1 GCA_902618565.1 uncultured Pelagibacteraceae bacterium | reverse complement strand
TATTTATAATTTGTAGTCTGTGTTTAACGATTCTTTCAAGAGGTGAATTAACTCCAACAACATCAGTTTTAGATAAAATAGAGGAAACCGATGATGCTCCAAAGGTGCCAGATAGTAATAATTAATCCTTTGAATTTTTAAGTTTTAAGTCTATAAGATACTTCCATGGCGCGATATATCTTTGTCACTGGCGGCGTGGTATCATCACTTGGAAAAGGATTATCCTCAGCATCGCTTGCATATTTATTAAAGTCACAAGGTTATAAAGTTAGGATACGTAAAATGGATCCATACTTAAATGTTGATCCAGGAACAATGAGTCCTTTTCAACATGGAGAGGTATTTGTTACTGATGATGGTGCAGAGACTGATCTAGATTTAGGACATTATGAAAGATTTACAAATATTTCTTCAAAACAATCAGATAATATTACTACAGGTAAAATTTATAGTGATGTAATCAAAAAAGAGAGACAAGGGGGCTATCTAGGTAAGACAGTCCAAGTTATACCGCACATTACAGATAGAATTAAAAAATTTATTAGCAAAGACATTAGTAACGAAGATTTTGTAATTTGTGAAATTGGTGGAACTGTAGGCGACATAGAAAGTTTACCATTCTTAGAAGCTATAAGACAATTCTCAAACGATCACGGAAGGTCTAGAACATTATTTGTTCATTTAACTTTAGTACCATTTATGAAATCTTCTCATGAGATAAAAACAAAACCTACACAACATAGTGTCAAAGAATTAAGAAGTATCGGTATACAGCCAGATATTGTTATATGTAGATCAGAACAGCATATACCTTTAGAACAAAGAAAAAAAATATCTCTATTTTGTAATGTAGATATTAAAAATGTTATTGAGACTGTTGATGTTAGTACAATTTATGAAGCTCCAATTAGCTTTTATAACCAAAAATTAGATAAACAAGTCTTAAAATATTTTAAAATAAAATCAAAAAAGAAACCAAATTTAAATCCATGGAAAAATATAACCTCTACTGTTCTAAAAAATAATAAAGTAATTAACATTGGAATAATAGGCAAGTATGTGAACTTAAAAGATGCATATAAATCTTTAGATGAAGCCTTAACACACGGTGGCATAGCAAATAATGTAAAAGTTAATTTGGTAAGAATAGAATCTGATAAACTAAAAAAAAATGAAATAAGCAAAAAACTTAAGAGTGTTTCTGGAATATTAATACCAGGTGGATTTGGTAAAAGAGGAACAGAAGGAAAGATTGCAGCAATTAAATATGCAAGAGAAAAAAAAATACCCTTTTTTGGTATTTGTTTTGGAATGCAAATGGCAATCATAGAATTCGCCAGAAACAAATTAAATATAAAAAATGCAGGTTCTACAGAGCTTGATAAAAAATGCTATCCTGTTATTGGATTAATCCATGAATGGAACAGAAATGGAAAAATTTTTAAGGGCACAGAAAAAAACTTAGGTGGAACAATGAGATTAGGGCTTTATACAGCTAAATTAAAAAATAATTCTGCCATAAAAAAGATTTATAAATCAAATGAAATAAAAGAAAGACACAGACATAGATATGAAGTTAATAATAACCAAAGATCAAAATTTGAAAAAAAAGGATTAATATTTTCCGGCATGTCTCCAGATAATAAATTACCTGAAATAATTGAATTAAAAAATCATCCTTGGTTTATTGGTGTTCAATTTCATCCAGAGTTTAAATCAAGACCATTATCACCACATCCATTATTTAAATCATTTATAAAAGCTTCAAAAAATTACCATGGAAAATAGAATTGTTAAATGTCAGGATTTGAATATTTCTAACTCTAATAAAATTTGTTTAATAGCAGGACCTTGCCAACTAGAAACTGAACAACATGCTTTAGACATGGCGGGGGAAATTAAAAATATTACTGACAAATATAATATTGGATTTATATATAAAACATCATTTGATAAAGCTAATCGAACAAGTCTTAAAGGTAAAAGAGGAGCTGGATTAGAAAAATCCTTACCAGTTTTTGACAAAATAAAAAATGAAATAAAAGTTCCTGTCCTTACCGATATTCATAACGAGGAGCAATGTTCAATTGTTGCTCCGCACATAGATGTTTTACAAATCCCAGCTTTTTTATGTCGACAAACAGATTTGCTAGTTGCTGCTGCAAAAACAAAAAAAATCATTAATGTAAAAAAGGGTCAGTTTTTAGCTCCATGGGACATGGTAAATGTAACAAAAAAAATATCTGAATCTGGAAATAATAATATTCTTGTAACAGAGCGAGGAGCTAGTTTTGGATATAACACTTTAGTAACAGATATGAGATCTATCCCTATAATGTCAAAGAATGGATATCCTATTGTTTTTGATGCCACTCACTCGGTTCAACAACCTGGAGGTCAAGGAGATAAAAGTGGTGGACAAAGAGAATTTGTTGAACATTTATCTCGAGCAGCTGTTGCGGTTGGTGTTGCTGCAATTTTTATAGAAACTCATCAAGATCCAGATAGTGCTCCCTCTGATGGCCCAAATATGGTTCCATTAAATAAATTAGAAAATCTTATTAATCAGATTGTTGAAATAGATAATCTAATAAAAAAAAATAATGTCTAAAATTTCTAAAGTTATTGCAAGACAAGTTTTTGATAGTCGGGGAAATCCGACTATAGAAACAGAGGTTTTTGTTAAAGATATTAGTGCCTCAGCAATTTGTCCTTCTGGAGCATCTACTGGAACTTATGAAGCTTTTGAAAAAAGAGATATAAAAAATAAAAAATATCTTGGAAAAAGCGTTTTAAAACCTGTTGAATTTATAAATAAAGTAATATCAAAGAAGTTAAAAAATTTTAATATTCATCAACAAGATAAAATAGACAATTTATTAATTAGACTTGATGGCACCAAACAAAAGAAAAGAGTTGGAGCTAATGCAATTCTTTCAGTTTCAATAGCTGTCAAAAAATTATCATCTAAAATTAAAAAAATTCCAATTTATAAAAATTTACTAATAAATAAAAATTTTAAATTACCCTATCCTTTAATGAATATAATTAATGGAGGAGCACACGCAAATAACGGTCTTAGAATTCAAGAGTTTATGATAAGACCAGATAAAGCAAAAACTTTTTCTGAGGGTCTTAGAATGTGTTTTATTGTTATTAATAAATTAAGAAATTTAATTAAGAAGATGGGTCATTCCACTTCTGTAGGAGATGAAGGTGGTTTCGCTCCAATGATAAATGATAATGAAAGTGCTCTAAAACTTATAGTAAAAGCTATAAATTTGTCAGGTTTTAGAAACGGAAAAGACGTTGTTATATGTTTGGATGTTGCTGCAAATGAATTGCTTAAAAATAAAAAATATTCAATTCACTCTAAAAAATATACTAGTGTAGACAAATCTATAGATAATTATCTTAAACTAATAAGAAAATATAAAATTATGTCTATAGAAGACCCATTTGGTGAAAATGATTGGCCAGCTTGGACAAAGTTTATGAATAAAACAAAAAATAAAATGCAAATTGTTGGTGATGACCTGTTTGTTACAAATTTAGAAAGATTGAAAATTGGCTTCTTAAATATTTCAGCTAATTCAATATTAATTAAATTAAATCAAATTGGTACTGTCACTGAAACACTTGAAGTTATAAAATTTGCAAAATTAATTGGTTATAAAACCATCATCTCTCATAGATCAGGCGACAGTGAAGATACGTTTATTGCAGATTTTGCAGTGGGGACAGACTCTAATCAAATTAAAACTGGGTCATTAGCGAGATCAGAGAGAGTTTCGAAGTACAATCAATTATTAAGAATCGAGCAGGAGCTTGGAAAAAAATCTAAAATGCACACTATAAATTAATGCTCAGTAAAATAAAAAAAAATTACTTTATTTTAATTATAACTTTCTTATTTATTTACTTTTTTTTTAATCTTTTAGGCGGAGATAGAGGTCTTATTTCTTATTTAAAAAAAAAAGATATTTATAAAGAACTTAAGATAAAACAAACAGATCTAAAATTGAAAATTCAAGAATTAGAGCATAAAAACTCTTTATTAACTGAAAATATAGACCTTGATTTTATTGAAATTTTAATACGAGACAAATTTTTATTTGGAAAAGAGGGAGAGACTACCTATATAATTAAACAAGATGGACAAAATTAGACCAAGACATCCTGAAAAAGTAAGAAATCCTGTAAATCCGATTAAAAAGAAACCGGCTTGGATTAGATCTAAATTATCAGACAGTAAGGAATTTTTTTTAACCAAAACTGTAGTTAATAAAAACAATTTAGTCACTGTTTGCCAAGAAGCAAACTGTCCAAATATTACTGAATGTTGGAGTAAAAGGCATGCAACATTTATGATTATGGGTGATACTTGCACTAGAGCTTGTGCGTTTTGTGATGTTAAAACTGGAAAACCTGAAAAATTGGATCAATTTGAACCAATAAAAATAGCAAACGCAGTTAAAAAATTAAATTTAAGACATGTTGTAATTACATCTGTTGATAGAGATGACTTGCCTGATGGCGGATCTACCCATTTCAAAGAAGTTGTAGAGTTTACCAGAAAAAAAAATCCTAATACTACAATAGAAGTTTTAACACCAGATTTTCTTAGAAAAGGCGATTCATATAAAATTATTTTAGGAGCAAACCCGGATGTTTTTAATCATAATATTGAAACTGTTCCAAGGCTATATTTAAAGGTTAGACCTGGTGCTAGATATTTTTCATCTTTAGAACTTCTTAAAAATGCAAAGAAAGATAATAGTCAGGTTTTTACTAAATCGGGAATAATGGTTGGTTTAGGAGAGGAGAGGGATGAAATTTTACAAGTAATGGATGATTTGAGATCTGCAGATGTTGATTTTTTAACAATTGGTCAATACCTGCAACCTACGGAAAAACATTATCCTTTACAAAGATATTATCATCCTGATGAATTTAAAGATCTAGAAATAATAGCAAAGACAAAGGGATTTTTATTAGTTTCATCTTCACCTTTAACTAGATCTTCATATCATGCTGATGAAGACTTTGCTAAATTAAAAAAAAATAGACACAATTAATTTAATGCCAAAAGCATCTGTAACGCGACTAATAGAACGCGATAAAAAAACACTTATTAATTTTGTTTTAGATATTGAAAAGTATCCTGAATTTATTCCTTTCTGTATAGATTCCAAAGTTTATGAAAAAAAAGAAGTTGAAAATTCCATAAATATTATTGCAGATTTAACTATAGGAAAAAAACCTTTTACCGACACCTACAAAAGTGATGTTAGGTATGATAAAAAAAATGATCATATTCATGTGACCAATATTGAAGGCCCTTTGAATTATCTAGAAAATAATTGGAAGTTTGTGGAGAAAGATAATTTTACCGAAGTTCATTTTGATGTTGATTTTGAAATTAAGAATAAATTTCTTAATATTATAATGTCAAAATCTTTTCAATATGGACTTAATAAAATAGCTGATGCTTTTCAAAAAAGAGCAGAGAGTTTATAACTAATATTTAAATAATTTTAAGCAAAAAATTTATACATTTTTTTACCGTATTATTTTGTATAATTATTCTTTTATTTTTTCTAAATAAATTTTTTGTAATTAATACTTTATTTCCCTTTTTTATTCCTATGTATACCAGTCCAACAGGCTTATCATTTGTACCACCTTTGGGTCCCGCTACACCTGTGATTGAGATGTTAATTTTACTTTTGGATAATTTTGATAAATTTTCTACCATCGATTTACAACACTCTTGGCTTACAGCTCCATATTTATCAATTACTTTTTTTTTAACATTTAGAATATTAATTTTTGCATTATTTGAATATGTAATTAATCCCATTTTAAAATACTTTGATGAACCACTTATTTTAGTTAATTTACTTGATAATAAACCACCAGTGCAAGACTCTGCTACAGATATAGTTAATTTTTTTTTTATCAATATTTTATGTAGCTTGTCGATGCTCATTAAAATTTAAATGAAAGAAGATATAATATTAACATTGTATATAACCCAGCCATTATATCATCCATAATTATACCAAAAAAATTTTTATGTTTTTTATCAAAATAACTTACGGGAAAAGGTTTAATGATATCAAAAAATCTAAAAAGAATAAAAGATAAAAAGTAATATATTTCAATAGGCAAATCTAATAGATTTTTAGATGATAAATAAACTACAAATATTAGCGGCATTGCTTGACCTAACACCTCATCAATTACAATCTGTCTTGGATCTTTATTTTCAAATTCAGTTTCAGAATCCATTACAGCGTAAAAAGAATAAAAAAATGTTATAGAATATAATATCAAAATATAATTTAGATTTTTAAATTGTAATACTTCAAACAATATATATAGAATTATTAATGTACTTAAGGATGTAAAAGTTCCAGGAATTTTAGAAATATATCCATTTCCAAAGAAAGTTGAAATTAGTAGGTTGATTTTTTTCATTTTGATATTGAACAAATAACTTCACACGCAATTGCTTTTTCTTTTCCAATTATACCCAATTTTTCTACTGTTTTACCTTTTAAATTTATTAAATCTCTATTTATTGAAAGTAAATTTGATAATGATTTTATTATTTTATTTCTGATTTTGGATACTTTTGGATTTTCGCATATTAAATTTATATCTATATTATTTATTATAAAATTATTTTGGTTTAAAAAATTAAGAACTGGTATCAGCATGTTCTTAGACCTAATATTTTTAAATCTGTTTGAATTACTTGGAAATAAAGTGCCAATATCACTTTTTCTCATCGCTCCTAATAATCCATCAATAATTGAGTGCAGTACTACGTCTCCATCAGAATGACCTTTGAGGCCTAAGTGAAAGGGAATTTTTACCCCTCCAAGAAAAAGTTTTTTATTTTTAGTTAATCTATGAATGTCAAAACCTATACCATAATAAACATCTGACTTCAGATAATTTAAATCATCTATTGTTGTTATTTTAAAATTTTTTTTATCTCCGAGGATAAACTTAATTTTTCTATTATTTCTTATGTATAAACTAGCTTCATCGTTAATTTTTTCTTTATTTGTTTTATATAAATTAAAAAGTTCTTTATAATTAAAACACTGCGGTGTTTGAGTCATTAAAATTTTATCGCGGTTCAAATTATAAATTTTATTTATAATTTTATATTTCACAGAATTTTCTGATTTTAAATATGGAACAACTGCGTTACTTTTTTTTAATTCTTTTTTTAACTTTTCAAGTAAATTAATTGATAAATTTGGTCTCGCTGCATCATGAATAAATACATTTTTAATTTTTTTATTTTTTAAATAATTAAGAGCATTCCAAGTTGAATTATACCTTTCTTTTCCACCTTTTATAACTCTTATTTTTTTGGAAAAAATTGTTTTTATCTTTTTATTCGAAACTATCAAAATTTCTCTAAATAAATTTGAGTCTATGGCAGTTTTTAAAGAATGTTCAAATAGTGGCATATTTTTATACTTGATAAATTGCTTATTTAATTTGGATTTAAACCTCTTACTTTTTCCTGCACTTAATAATATAAAACAATCACTCATGTTTTTTTTTAAAAATTTTTATATATATTCATAGTTTATGCTAGCTATCATAAAAAGAAATTTATTTATTATAATAATATTTCTCTTAACAGTATTTCTATCTTTTATTACATTTTTAACCTTTATTGATAGAAGTTTTATAGAATTGAACGAACAAAATTTACAGCTAGTTTTAATTTTTAATATATTTTTTTTGTTATTATTTTTTGTATTAATTTTTGTAGATATTAAAAATTCCATTAAAAATAACATAAATGTGAGAGGTTCTTTAGCAAACAGAAAATATATAGTATCCTTTGGCCTCTTCACTTTAATCCCTTCTTTACTTATTGCGATTTTTTCATTGTTTATTTTTTCTTTTGCTCTTGAAAAATATTTCGATAAAAAAATTACGACGGCTGTTAATAATTCTTATGAGATTGCTAAGAATTACGTTGATGAAAAAAGAAATAAAATACAATCAGAGATAGTTTTAATTGCATTTGATTTAAATAAATATTTCAGTATTTATGAAAATGATCCTGATAGATTTAAGGCTTTTTTAAATACACAAAATTTAATTAGAGATATAGATCAGCTCTACCTAATAAATTCAAATGGTGAATTAATTCTTTCAGCAAACGATTCTGAATATATTAAGATTGAGGATAAGGCTATTCAAATGGTAAGATCTGATGATAGACCTTTGAAAATTATAAACGCTCCCGAGAATAGATCTGCTGCTGTAATAAGATTGCAAAATTTCAATGACACTTTTTTATACGTTGTAAAAAGTTTAGATAAAAATATTTCAAATTATTTAATAGAGTCTGAGGAGGCAGTAAATTTTTATTATACTGTCGAAAATCAAAGTTTAGGCATAAGAATCTCATTTGCAATTATATATGTATCAATAATTACACTTTTACTATTCTTATCTATTACTATTGCTATTAGATTTTCCTCTAGATTTTTTATATCAATTAATAATCTTATTACCGCTTCTGAAAAAATTGGAAGAGGAAATTTAGATGTTAAAGTACCGGAACTAAAAGCAGATAAAGAAATGGAATTACTTAATAAAAATTTTAATTCAATGATTGATAAATTAAAAAATCAACAAGAAAAATTGTTATCTAACGAAAGACATGAAGCATGGGAATCAGTTGCAAGAAAAATGGCTCATGAAATTAAAAATCCTTTAACTCCAATACAATTGACAATCGACAATCTTAATTCTAAGTATTTGCCTGATCTACCAGAAGAAAAAAAAATTAAATATCAAGAAAATTTAAAAACAATATTAAAGCAAATTAAACAAATTGAGAATTTGGTAAATGAATTTTCAGATTTTGCTAGAATGCCTAAGCCTCACATAAAGCAAAATGATTTAATCAAAGTTCTTGAGGAAAACATTGAACTTTTAAAAAAAATTGATTCATCCATTAATTTTAAAGTACATAATAAAACAGGAAGTGAGATTCTTATTAATTTTGACAATGAGCAATTTAATAGGTTATTTTTTAATTTAATAAAAAATTCTATAGAAAGTATTAATGAAAAGGTCAAAAAAGCCAATAAATCATTGAGAAATATTGATATAGAAATAAATCAAAGAAGGGACTATATAACTGTCAACTTAATAGATACAGGTGAAGGTTTTAAAGATAAGAAAACCAAAGATATTATTAAACCATATTATACAACAAAAGAAAAAGGAACTGGCTTAGGATTATCTATAGTAGATAAAATAATAAATGATCATAATGGATCAATTAATTTTTTAAATACAAACAATGGAGCAAAAGTCCAAATCATACTTCCCAAGTAACTTATGGCAACAGAAATATTAATTATAGACGATAATGCTGATATTAGAAATATCCTTGATGAATTAATTCAAGATGCTGGGTATAAAACGAGATTGGCTGCAAATTTTAATCAAGGATTATCAGAGATAGATAAAAAACTGCCAGATGTAGCTATTATAGATGTAAAATTAGATAAAGGTGACAATGATGGTATTCAGTTGCTTGAACACATAAAGACTAAAAATACAGATATACCAGTAATAATAATTTCAGGACATGCTAACATTGAAATGGCAATAAATTCTTTAAGATCAGGAGCTTTTGAATTTATACAAAAGCCCTTTGATAAAGAAAGATTATTAAATTTTGTAAAGAGAGCAGTAGAGAACATAAACTTAAAAAAAGAAAATAAATCTCTATCAAATAAATTGTTTCATTCATTTGAAATAATAGGTAAGAGCTCGAATATTATTTCAATTAAAGATCAAATTCAAAAATTATCACAGTCTGAAAGTAGAGTTTTTATTAGTGGACCAACTGGTTCTGGAAAGGAATTAATATCTAGAAAAATCTATAAAAATTCAAAAAGATCAAATGGACCATTCGTTATTATAAATGGAGCATTGCTAGATTCAAAAAAATATGAATTAGAGTTATTTGGCGAAGAAAAAATAGATGGTTCAATAGTCTACGGTGCTTTAGAAAAAGCCTCTGGTGGAGTTTTACTAATTGATGAAGTTACAGAAATTCCATTAGAAACTCAGTCAAAAATACTCAGAGTTGTAATAGATCAAAAATTTAAAAGAATTAGTAGTAATCACGATATAAAAGTTGATGTCAGAATTATTTGTGCATCAAGTAAAAATATTAATAATGAAATAAAAAATGGAAATTTTAGAGAAGACTTATTTCATAGATTAAATGTTTTCAATATAGAAATAGAGCCACTTAACAAAAGAATTGAAGATATCCCATTACTTGTAGAATATTTCATTGAAAATATTTGTAATACTTACAACTACAAAAAATTTAAAATTAAAGATGATAACTATCTTTTAAATTATGATTGGCCAGGTAATGTAAGAGAATTACGTAATCTTATCGAAAGAATTGCTATACTGTCTCCAGGTAATGACGAAAAAAAAATATTGGATATCATTAAAGAGTCATTATCTAAATCTGCTAATGAAACATTCTCTGTAGCTGAAAATTTATCTATACCATTGAGAGAAGCAAGAGAAAATTTTGAGAAAGAATATTTAATTTCTCAAATAAAAAAATTTGGTGGAAATATTTCTAGAACAGCAAAATTTGTAGGTATGGAAAGATCAGCTCTCCATAGAAAACTAAAATTATTAGGTGTTAAGGATTTAAATTAATGAACATAATAATATGTGGTGCAGGTAGAGTAGGTTTTACTATTGCAAAATTACTCGCTGAACAAAATCATTCGATTACCGTTATTGATCAATCGAGTGAAGATATCCAAAAAATAAATGAGTCTCTTGATGTTAAAGCAATTGTTGGCAAAGCTACTTCGCCAGAAATTTTAGATCGTGCTAATACAGCAGAAGCTGACATGTTAATTGCTGTAACAAGAAATGATGAAATTAATATGCTCATTTGTCAGATAGCTTACTCATTGTTCAAGGTACCCAAAAAAATTGCAAGAATAAGATCTCAAGAATATTTAGACCCAAAATTTTCAACTCTTTTCAATAAAGAAAATTTACCAATTGACTATGTAATATCACCAGAACTTGAAATTGCAAAATCGTTACAAAGAAAGTTAGAAGCACCTGGGGCTTTAGATAATGTTCCTTTTGCAGAAAATAAACTTAGATTATTAGAAATTTTAATTGATGAAAAATGTCCTATACATGATTTAAAATTAAAAGAATTAACAAATAAATTTCCAAATATAAATGCTTATATCCTAGGTGTTATTAGAGATGAAAATTTTAAAATTTTAAAAAAAGACGATAAGCTTAAACATAATGATAAAGCTTATGTAATTGTTAATTCAAATCAAATGGAAGAAACACTAAAAGTTTTTGGACATAATGAAAAAATTTCAAGTAAAATACTTATTATCGGTGGAGGTAATATCGGATTTAATCTAGCAACAAATATAGAAAATAATTTTGATGAAGCAAGAGTTAAAATAATTGAAAAAGATAAAAATAGAGCTGAATTTATTGCAAATCATTTAAATGATACAATTGTTATAAATGGCAACGGTTTAGATGAGGATGTATTGAATGAAGCTAATCTAGATGAAGTTGAGACAGTATTGGCTTTAACTAATGACGATGAGGATAATCTAATGGTTAGTGTTCTTGTCGAAAAATTTTCAAAAAATAAAAGAACAATGGCTTTAATCAATAAACCTAATTATTCATTATTGCAATCCTCATTAAAAATAGACGATTTAATTGACCCAAGAATGAGCACGGTTTCAAGTATTTTAAAACATGTTCACAAAGGTACAATTGAAAATGCATATACTATTTTAAATGGAGAGTATGAAGTTATTGAAGCAGATATATTAGAAGCATCTGAATTAATTAATAAAGAGTTAAAAAATGCAGATTTACCAGAAGAAATTCGTGTGGGTGCAATATTACGTGAAAATAAATTTATACTTCCTTCATCTAAATATATATTTCAAAAAGATGATACAGTTGTATTGCTAGCAAAAAGAGACCAATTACCTTTGGTTGAAAATTTATTTAGAATTAGCTCAATCTAAATAATGAAAATATTTGGCCTAAAATACTTTGGTATTTTTTTTCTTATTATAGGTTTTTTTTCATTTTTTAATATAATTTATTCTTATTATTTTAATCTGTTAAATAATCTAAACAATTATATTTTAACTTTTGGAATTACTTTTATTATAGGCTTATATTTAATAATATTTAAAAAGTATAAATTTGAGAAAATAAGTTTATATGAGAGAATTTTAATCGTTTTAATTGGTTATCTAATTTTACCAGCTGTAATAACTATCCCTTATTATCTTAATATAGATAATATCGGTTTGATCGATTGTTATTTTGAAGCAATCTCGGGTTTTACCTCTACAGGATTTACGATATTTAATGATTTAGCTCAATTGGATCAAACATTAATTTTATGGAGATCTAGTTCTCAGTGGATAGGTGGATTATATTTTTTATTTTCAATACTATTACTTATAGATTTGTTTGATGAAAATTTAAAAAGATCTTTAACTAATTATATCTCATTAAATTCCTCTGAAATATTTAAACAAGTATTTAAAATCATAGTAATCTATTTCTTAATGACAGTACTTATATTTATATTGCTTAAATTGGTAAATTTACGATCTTATGATGCTTATAATTACTCTCTTTCTATAATATCATCTGGTGGATTTTTGCCAAATGATAGTTTTGATATAACATTTGATTCAGATATTAGTAAAATAATCTTATCAATAACAATGCTATTTTCATTTTTTAGTCTTTTTTTTATTTTTAATTTAATTTTTTTTAAGAAAAAAAATATTAATTATTTAAGCGAAGATATTCATATTTTAGTTTATCTTTTAATTGTTATAGCATTATCATTTATATTTTTTAATTATGATAATAATTTCTTTAATGTATTAGTTTCAATTTCAAGCAGTGTTTCAAATATTGGTATTTCTTTAGAGAAAATACCAAAAAATCTAGTTTTTGTTTTTCTTTTATTAGTAATAATTGGTGGTTCTTTTTTTTCAACAAGCTCTGGTTTAAGAGTTATAAAAGTTATAACGCTAATAAAATTCTCAATTAATAATCTTTTATCCCATTCAAAACCAAATCAAATTTATTCAAACAAATTATCTTTAAATAAAACTAGTGCAAATATTAGTGATATTAATAAATATTTTTTTGCAATTATAATTTTCATTATTTCCTTGTTCTTGATATCTGTGTTATTAACAATCTCAAGTTTAGAATTTGAAACAGCTTTTAAATTGGGTATATTAACAATTATGAATACTGTTAACTCAGAAATGTATGACTTAGCAAATATTGACTTTTATAGTTTCAATCTATTTAGCAAAATTTCATTAATAATTTTTATGATTATTGGTAGAATTGAACTTTTATCAGTAATAATTTTGTTAAAAAAATTTCTTTTCAAAAATTAATTTAGTATTATAACTCAACACATGCGCTCTTAGCTCAGCTGGATAGAGCAACGGTTTTCTAAACCGTAGGTCGAAGGTTCGAATCCTTCAGAGCGCGCCATAAACCAAATAAGTCATAAAATTTGTGATTAATTTAATATTGATGTGTTTGTTTGTTTCTGCTTTACTTGGTCAATTCAAAAATTAATTTGAATTATTTGTTAACAAATAAATAAACAAGAGGAAAAAATAATGTTTAAATTAGTAAAACGATTGACTTCAATAGTTGCTATGTTTGCTGTTTTATTTACTTTTACAACAGAAACTATGGCTGCAAAGAAGTCGAAAACTCTTAAAAACACTCAGAAAAAAGGTTTTGTGAGATGTGGTGTTTCACAAGGTCTACCAGGATTTTCTAACGCTGATGCTGCAGGAAACTGGACTGGTGTTGATGTTGATGTATGTAGAGCAGTAGCTGCTGCAGTACTTGGTGACTCAAGTAAAGTTAAATTTACTCCACTAAGTGCTAAAGAAAGATTTACTGCATTAACATCTAACGAGATAGATATTCTATCTAGAAATACTACTTGGACTCTTTCAAGGGATGCGGATATCGGTCTTACTTTCGTAGGTGTAAACTTCTATGATGGTCAAGGTTTTATGGTTAGAAAAAACTCAGGAATTTCATCAGTGAATGATTTTAAAGCTGGTGTTTCTGCATGTACTAACCTTGGAACTACTACAGAGCTTAATATGAGAGATTTCTTTAATTCAAAAGGAATTAAATATGAGCCGGTCACTTTTGAAAAAGCTGATGAAGTTGTAGCCGCATATGACGCTGGTAGATGTGATACATATACTACAGATAAATCTGGTTTAGCTGCTCAAAGAATTAAACTGAGTAACCCAGATGACCACATGGTATTACCTGAAACAATTTCAAAAGAGCCATTAGGCCCGGTTGTAAGACAAGGTGACTCTGTTTGGGAAGATATCGTAAGATGGTCACTAAACACTATGATCGAAGCCGAAGAATATGGCGTAACATCAGCAAATGCTGACATGATGAAAACTTCAGATAATCCAGCTGTAAAAAGACTAGTTGGTGCTGAAGGTGAATTAGGAGCTGCTTTAGGTTTAGATAATGAGTGGAGTTTAAGAATTATCAAGCAAGTTGGTAACTACGGTGAAAGCTATAAAAGAAATATAGCTGATACTGGAATTCTACCTGATAGAGGTCCAAATGAGTTATGGACAAAAGGTGGAATACTTTACGTACCACCAGCAAGATAATTCTTTTTAAAAAGAATATAAAGAGGGCTAGATTTTTCTAGCCCTTTTTTTTATAAACCATATTTAATAGTGAATTTTAAAAAAATATTACCCCAGTTACTTACATTAGTAGTTGTTATTCTAGTGTTTGGTTTTTTTTCATATAACGCCCAAGTTAATATGGAAAATAGAGGTATTACATTTGGTTACGGATTTTTATCTCAGGAATCTTCATTTGATGTACAGTTTTCACTAATAGAATATGATGGCTCACATTCTTATTTTAGAGCTTATCTAGTTGGATTATTAAATACTATTTTAGTTTCAGTTATTGGAATTGTGTTTGCAACTATAATTGGAGTGGTGGTTGGAATAGCTAGATTATCAAATAATTACTTGATTGAGAGAACTGCAGCAATTTATGTGGAATTTTTTAGAAATATTCCTTTGTTATTACAAATATTTTTTTGGTATTTTGCTGCATTAAGAGCATTACCTTTACCAGAAAAAGCAGAACCAATTTTTGGAGTTTTTTTTTTAACAATAAAAGGTTTTTTTGTTCCAGCTTTTGTTTGGAATAATATAGATATTTTTACTTATTCAGTAATCGCAGCAATCATCGCAATAGTTTTTGTGAGATTATACGCAAAAAAAAAGCAGGAAAATCAAGGTATTCAAACACCAGTTTTATCAATATCTATTGGTCTTTTAATTATTTTGCCATTGTTAAGTTTTTTTCTAGGTGGAGTAGATGCATCTGTTGAAATACCAGTAATTGAACAATTATCAAAAACATCATTTACTTTTAAAGGTGGTCTAAAATTACCACCTGAATTAATTTCATTAGCGTTAGCTTTATCTTTATATACAGCAACATTTATCGCTGAATGTGTAAGAGCAGGTGTTCAAGGAGTAAGTAAAGGACAAAAAGAGGCTGCAGCCTCAATTGGTTTAACTCCTAACCAAGTTCTTAAATTAGTTGTAATGCCACAAGCTTTGAGGATTATAATTCCTCCAACAACCAACCAATATTTAAATTTAACAAAGAATTCATCACTTGCTGCCGCAATTGCATATCCAGACTTAGTACTTGTTTTTGCAGGAACAGCCTTGATGCAAACAGGACGAGCAATTGAAATTGTTTCTATTACAATGTTAACTTATTTAACTTTAAGCATAACAATCTCAATATTTATGAATTGGTATAATAAAAAAATAGCTATTAAAGAAAAATAATGAATAAATTAAATTTTTTATCACCAGACAAAAATAATCTATACACATATTTGTATCCAGGTATTGGTTTATTTTCTCTAAGTATATTAATTGTATTCTTGAATTCTTTTTTCAGTTTAGATTTGACTAGTTTTTTACCAGGAACAATAAGTTACTTTTTGCCTCTAATATTAGGTTTTATTGGTTTACATTTAATAAGAATTGAATATTCAGGTATAAAATTTTTAGACATTATTAACAAAAATATTAATACAAATAAATTTAACGCCCTTTTATCATTATTAATTATTTTTGCGGTTATAAAATCACTTCCACCGCTTTTAAGTTGGTTCATAATTGATGCAAATTTTGCTGGTGATTCAAAAGACGCTTGCTCAGGATCTGGTGCGTGTTGGGCTTATATAAAAACTTGGTTTAATAGATTTATGTATGGAATGTATCCAAATGCAGAACAGTGGAGAATAAATTTATCATTTATCGCTCTTGCTTTTCTTGGTGGAGTAGGGTTTTTTGCAACAGAAAAATTCAAAAAATATCTAACATTATATTATGTTGTTGTTTATCCAATAATTGCATTTTTATTTATATTCTTTTTTATTTCTGGTGGCCCAATATTTTTTGATTTTTCATATGGAATTATTGCAGCGGTGATCTCTATTATAATTGGTTTCTTTATCCCATCGAAATTTAAAATGTATTATTTTTTAATAATACCGATCACAATATATATATTATTAAAGTATGTATTTTTTTACGAAGAACTAATTGAATTAGGAAAAATACAAGCTTTCGAATGGGTTGAAACTGGAGCCTGGGGTGGATTATCACTAACTTTTATAGTTTCATTTTTCTGTTTAATATTCTGTTTTCCAGTAGGTTTATTCCTATCTTTAGGAAGAAGATCTGACCTGCCAATAATTAAATATATTTCTATAGGATTTATAGAATTTTGGAGAGGAGTGCCTTTAATAACAGTTTTATTTATGTCTTCTGTTATGTTTCCAATGTTTCTTCCGGAGGACATGTTTATTGATAAACTTGTAAGAGTTATAATTGCAATATCATTATTTGAAGCTGCATATGTAGCAGAGGTAATTCGAGGTGGTTTACAGGCTTTACCTAGAGGACAATATGATGCTGCAAAATCCTTAGGAATGGGTTACTGGAAAATGCATATATTTGTGATTTTACCACAAGCCCTTAAATTAGTAATTCCAGGTATAGCAAATACTTTCTTGGCACTTGTAAAAGATACACCTCTAATTTTTGTTGTTGGTCTTTTAGAAATTGTAGGAATGCTTAATCTTGCGAAAACAAATCCTGAATGGTTAGGTTTTGCAATGGAAGGCTATGTATTTGCTTCAATAGTATTTTTTATTATTTGCTATGCAATGAGTAAATATAGTTATAATTTAGAGCAAAAATATAAAACTGAGAGATAATGTCAGATAAAATAATTCAAATAAAAGAGATGAATAAATGGTTTGGAGATTTCCAAGTCTTAAAAAACATTAATTTAGACGTAGAGAAGAATAAAAAAATTGTTGTTTGTGGCCCGTCTGGTTCAGGTAAATCTACATTAATTAGATGTATTAACAGACTTGAAGAACACCAGGAAGGATCGATTGTCGTTGATGGAACTGAATTAACTGAAGAGACAAAAAATATAGAACAAATAAGAGCTGAGGTTGGAATGGTATTCCAACAGTTTAATTTATTCCCACATTTATCAATATTAGATAATTGCACGTTAGCACCTATATGGGTGAAAAAGATGCCTAAAAAAGATGCAGAAGCATTAGCTTTAAAACATTTAGAAAAAGTTCAAATATCCGATCAAGCATACAAATATCCCGGTCAATTATCTGGTGGTCAACAACAAAGATGTGCAATAGCAAGAGCACTATGTATGGAGCCAAAAATAATGCTTTTTGATGAACCAACATCAGCATTAGACCCTGAAATGATTAAAGAAGTTTTAGATGCAATGGTTAATTTAGCTAAGGCTGGTATGACTATGATTGTTGTGACACATGAAATGGGTTTTGCAAAAGAAGTTGCAGATGAAGTTATTTTTATGGATGAAGGTATGATTGTAGAACAGGCAGAAACAAAAGAGTTTTTTGCTAACCCAAAAAGCGACAGAACAAAGCTTTTTTTGAGCCAAATATTATAAAAATTATAACTAAATTGCTAAAAAGTCGCTTGACAGCTTTATAAAATCTTAAAAATTATTATTTTTTTTAAAATTATTTTACTTGAAATAACTTTTTGATTTCTATTAACTCAGGTTATTATTTTAATTAAAGAGGGGTCTTTGATGGAAGAAAATTTCAATAAACATCTAGGTAATAAATTAAAACTTAGACGTTTGGCTTTAGGTTTAACTCAAACTAAAGTCGCAAAAGCAATAAATGTTACATTTCAACAAATACAAAAATATGAAAAAGGAACAAATGGTGTAAGTTCGATTAGATTACTACAACTATCTAACTATCTTAAAGTACCAATAAACTATTTTTTTGAAGATTTTTCAGAATATTTGATAAATTTAGAAAAATCTAAAGAAGGTCATATGAATGTTAACTATAATTTTTTAGCTAAAGTTTATTCTGAACTTACTCAAGATCAAAAAATTAAGTTTAGTAAAAACATTCAGATCAACCAAGTAAATATTTCTAAAACAGGATAACTGATTTTCAATTGGCTCCTCGGGCAGGACTCGAACCTGCGACCAATTGATTAACAGTCAACTGCTCTACCAACTGAGCTACCGAGGAATGTAAAATCACAACTTACTTTTTTTTTATATTATCTCAACAAAAATAAATTGTGGAGGCAACGCCCGGAATCGAACCGGGATACAAGGATTTGCAATCCTCTGCGTAACCATTCCGCCACGTTGCCATGAATTAAATATTCAATGAGGACATATATAATTAATTTTATAATTTAGTCTATAAATTTAACGGATAATTTCATTGTTGTTTATTGATATGATTAATTTATAAAATAATTATCCATGAGTTCAGACAAATATATTCACGAAAATGTTGAAAATAAGATTTATTCTTATTGGGAAGAAAAAAAATTATTTAAACCAAAATCTAATAAAAAACAATTTTCGATAGTCATCCCACCACCAAATGTAACTGGTAGTCTTCATATGGGACATGCATTAAATAATTCTATTCAAGACCTATTAACTCGTTACCATCGAATGAATAATTTTGAAACTTTATGGCAACCTGGAACCGACCATGCGGGTATTGCTACACAAGCTTTAGTGGAAAAAAAACTTAAATCTGAAGGTATCGATAAAAATGATTTAGGAAGAGAAAAATTCATCGAAAAAGTTTGGGAATGGAAAGGTCAATATGGTGATATTATTATTAATCAATTAAAAAAATTAGGCTGTTCATGTGATTGGTCTAGAAATGCCTTTACCATGGACGATAATCTATCAAAATCTGTATTAAAAGTTTTTGTTGAAATGTATAAAAATGGATTAATTTACAAATCAAAAAAATTAGTAAATTGGGACACTGTTTTAAAAACAGCTATATCGGATTTAGAAGTAGATCAAAGAGAAGTTAACTCAAAACTATACCACATCAATTATCCAATAGAAGGATCTGATAAATTTATAACTATTGCAACAACTAGACCAGAAACCATGTTAGGAGATACAGCGATTGCAGTTAATCCATCAGATGAAAGATTTAAATCATTAGTAAATAAGAATGTAATAGTTCCAATAGTTGATAGAAAAATAAAAATTATTGAAGATGATTATGCAGATCCTGAACAAGGAACTGGAGCTGTTAAAATTACGCCAGCACATGATTTCAATGATTATGAAGTGGGGGAGAGAAATAATTTAGAAGTTATAAATGTTTTTACTCCTGATGGAAAAATTAATGAAAATGCACCTGATAATTATATTGGGCTTGATAGATTTGAAGCTAGAAAAAGAATTTTAAAAGAACTAACTGATAAAAACTTATTTGTTAAAGAAGAGAAAATTAAAAATAAAGTTCCTTATGGAGATAGATCTAATTCTATAATTGAACCCTATTTAACGGAGCAATGGTTTGCAGATGCTAAGAAGCTTTCAATAAAAGCAAAAGAAATAGTAAATAATAAAACAACTAATTTTTTTCCTGTTAATTGGACAAAAACATATTTTCAATGGATGGATAATATAGAGCCTTGGTGTATTTCAAGACAACTTTGGTGGGGACATCAAATACCTGCATGGTATGGACCTGATGGAGAAATATTTGTAGATGAAACAGAAGAAGGTGCAAAAAAATTAGCTAAAGAACACTATAAAAAAGATGTTGAATTAATTAGAGATCCAGATGTACTTGATACATGGTTTTCATCTGGATTATGGCCTTTTGCAACTTTAGGATGGCCAGAAAAAAATGAATATTTAGAAAAATTTTATCCAACTTCAGTATTGGTAACAGGATTTGATATCATTTTCTTTTGGGTTGCAAGAATGATTATGTTTGGAATGGAATTCCAAAATAAAGAACCATTTAAAAATATTTATGTTCATGCATTAGTTAGAGATGAAAAGGGTCAAAAAATGTCAAAGTCAAAAGGTAATGTAATTGACCCATTAGAGTTAATAGAAAAATATAGTGCTGATGCTTTAAGATTTACACTTTTGTCAATGGCATCCCCTGGACGAGATGTAAAGTTATCAGAGGATAGAGTTAAAGGTTATAGAAATTTTTTAAATAAAATATGGAACGCTAACAACTTTCTAATTCAAAACGATTGTAAATTTGAAAATATAGAAACACCTAATGATTTAAAACTAAATATTAATAAATGGATTTTTGTTGAATTCACTAACACTAATGAAAAGATTAAAAAATCAATAGATAGTTATCGATTTGATGAGGCTGCAAGAATTGCATATCAATTTGTATGGCATTCGTTCTGCGATTGGTATTTAGAATTATCTAAAACTGTTTTTTATTCAGAAAATAATGAAAATATTGAAGAAACAAGAAATGTAGCTAGTTTCATATTTACTCAAATTCTAGTTATTTTACACCCATTCATACCTTTTCTAACCGAGGAAATATGGTTGAAAAATAAATTGGATAAAGAGGGAAAAGACTTTCTTATGTTAAAAAACTGGTCTGAAGCCATTTCTAATAAAGATAAAGACTCTGATGAAGTAAATGAAATAATTGAATTTGTTTCATCTATAAGATCTTTTAAAAATGAAATAGAAATAAGCCCTGGATCATTTGTTAAAATACTAGTGAATAAAATAAATCCTGAAATTAAGAAATTTATTGAAAATAACTCTAATACATTAAAAAAAATTGGCAGAATTAATGAATTTGTAGCTGAAGATATTAAAAAACCTTCAGCAAACTTGGTCATTAAAGGTGAAATATTTAAAATTTACTTTGATGAAGATGTAGATTTGTCAAAAATTAAAGAAACATTATTAAATAAAAAGAATAAAATTGAGAAAGAGATGGAAAAAATTAATACAAGGCTAAATAATAAAAGTTTTATTGAAAGAGCTCCAAATGATATTGTTGAGCAAGAAAAGTCTAACTTTATTAATTTAAAAAAAGATGTTAATAAATTAAATTATACTTTAGAAAGTCTATAATGCGGAAATTTAATAAAAAAAAACTACCAAGCAGATATACAACTGTAGGTGCTGACAGAGCTCCTCAAAGATCCTTTTATTATGCGATGGATTTAACAGAAAAAGATGTTGCAAAACCTTTTGTTGGTGTTGTTTCAACTTGGAACGAGGCTGCACCTTGTAATATTAATTTAATGAAACAAGCTCAATTTGTAAAACAAGGTGTAAATGCATCAGGAGGAACTCCTAGAGAATTTTGTACAATAACTGTTACTGATGGTATCGCTATGGGTCATGAAGGAATGAAATCTTCATTGATTTCAAGAGATGTAATTGCAGATTCTACCGAATTAACTGTAAGAGGTCATTGTTATGATGCTTTAGTTGGTTTAGCAGGATGTGATAAATCTTTACCAGGTCTTATGATGTCTATGGTGAGATTAAATATTCCAAGTGTATTTATTTACGGAGGTTCAATACTTCCAGGTAGATTTGAAGGTAAAGATGTAACTGTTGTTGATGTTTTTGAAGGTGTTGGAAAATATACATCTAAAAAAATGACAGCTCATGCCCTTAGAAAATTAGAATTGAAAGCTTGCCCAAGTGCAGGTGCTTGTGGAGGTCAATTCACTGCAAATACAATGGCGTGTGTTTCAGAAGCAATTGGATTAGCTCTACCTTATTCAGCAGGAACTCCTGCACCTTATAAAGAAAGACATAAGTACGCAATTAATAGCGGTAAAGCGGTAATGAAACTTTTAGAAAAAAATATCAGACCAAGAGATATTGTTACAAGAAAAGCATTAGAAAATGCTGCTACAGTTGTTGCTGCAACAGGAGGATCTACTAATGCAGGTTTACACTTACCAGCTATTGCAAATGAAATTGGAATTAAATTTGATTTAATGGATGTTGCAAAAATTTTTAAGAGAACTCCTTATCTTGCTGATTTAAAACCTGGTGGAAAATATGTTGCAAAAGATATGTGGGAAGCAGGTGGAGTTCCAATGCTTTTAAAAACTCTTTACGATGGTGGATATATTCATGGTGATTGTATGACCGTTACAGGAAAGACAATGAAAGAGAATTTAAAAAATGTGAAATTTAATCCAAAACAAAAAGTAATGAGAAGTTATAAAAATCCAATTACACCAACTGGTGGGGTTGTTGGATTAAGAGGTAATTTAGCTCCAGAAGGTGGAATTGTTAAAATTGCAGGTTTGAAAAAATTACAATTCACTGGAAGAGCAAGATGTTTTGACTCTGAAGAAAAAGCTTACAAAGCTGTAAAAGAAAGAAAATACAAAGATGGTGATATAATTATAATTAGATACGAAGGTCCAAAAGGTGGTCCAGGAATGAGAGAAATGTTGCAGACAACAGCTGCAATCTATGGACAAGGAAAAGGGGAGAAAGTAGCCCTTATAACTGACGGTAGGTTCTCTGGGGCTACCAGAGGCTTCTGTATCGGTCATGTGGGTCCTGAGGCCTCTATAGGCGGTCCAATAGCCCTTTTAAAGAACGGAGATATAATTGATATAGATGCAAAAAAGGGAACTATTAACGTTAGATTAAGTAAAAAAGAGCTTAGTTTGAGAAAAAAGAAATGGAAACAAAGAAAAATGAACTTTGGAAATGGAACTCTTTGGAAATATGCTCAAACAGTAGGTCCAGCTTATTTAGGTGCACCCACACATCCAGGTGGTAAAAACGAGGTTAAAACATACGCTGATATTTGATGAAAATTAGACCTGTAATACTTTGTGGTGGTGCAGGAACACGCCTTTGGCCTAATTTAAAAAATACTCAAGCAAAACAATTTATTGATTTTGGTGATTGGACTTTATTACAAAAAGCTTTTGAAAGAATAAATAATAACTCTTACGATTTTCCAATTATCAGCACAAATCTGAAGTATTTAAAAAATGTTAAGAAAACATTGAAAAAATCTAAAATAAAAAGATATAAAATAATATTAGAACCAGCAAAAAAAAACACAGCACCAGCAATTTTAGTAAGTGCTTTAATTAAAGAAATTCCATCTGATCAGCCAATAATGTTTTTTACTTCAGATCATTTGATTGAAAATCCAAGTATTTTAACAAGATCTTTAAAAACTAATGTTAAAAATTTAAGTGATGAAAATATATTTATATTTGGGATTAAACCAACTAGACCATCCAATGAGTACGGATATCTTAAAACAAAAAGTATAAATAGGTTAAACAAAGTTACTAAATTTATTGAAAAACCAACAGAGCAAAAAGCCAAAAAGATAATCAAATCTGGAGGCTATTGGAACTCTGGTATGTTTTACTTAAAAAAATCATCAATAATCAATAACTTTAAAAAATATCAGCCTAGTATTTATAAAGCATGTCTAAAATCTTTAGAAAAATCTAAGGTTAGAAATAATACGTATTTTTTGAGTAAAAAATTCTTTGATAAATGTAAGGAAATTTCTTTTGATTATGCAATTCTTGAAAAATCAAAGAATATAAATGCAATAAAACTTAGTATTCCATGGTCAGATCTTGGAAATTGGTTTGAAATATCAAAAATATATAAAAAAAACAAAAACAAATACTTTAAGAAAAAAAATGTTTTTCATAGACCATGGGGCAGATATACAAACTTATATGAAGGTAAAAACTTTTTGGTAAAGGAATTAGTAGTTAATTCTAATTCTAAATTAAGCTTACAAAAACATTTTCATCGATCTGAATATTGGACTATTACTGATGGAAAACCTCTAATTACATTAAACAAGAAAAATTTCTATAAAAAACCAGGTGAAAAAATATTTATCCCAAGAGAAGCAATTCATCGAATAGAAAATAAATTTAAGAAAAAAGTAAAAATTATTGAAATACAAACTGGACCTATTCTAAAAGAGACAGATATAGTTAGATATCAAGATATTTACGGTAGAGTGAATTAATACTCTTTATGGATACATTAGTATTTTCTGTCGTTTTATTGGCAGCACTAATCCATGCCACTTGGAATGGCATGGTCAAAAAACACTCGGATAAAGCAGTTGCTCTAGTAGGTATAATTTTAGGGCATATACCTTTTTCATTTGTTGCAATTATCTTATTACCAGCACCTTCAATAGAAAGCATACCTTATATATTCGCAAGTATTGTCGTACACATAGGTTATCAATGGTTCTTACTTAGATCTTATGAAATTGGAGACTTAACAAAAGTCTATCCTATAGCAAGAGGAACTGGTCCTTTATTTGTGACTGTAATTTCAATTTTATTTTTAGGCGTTATCTTAAATATGTTTATTTTGATCTCCATTTTTTTTATATGTTTTGGTATTTTTTTTCTAGGTATTTCTGATTATAAAAACAGTAGCTTAAATGTAATTAAATTTTCCTTTATTACAGGTTTGTTTATTGGGTCATACTCACTTATCGATGGATATGGAGCAAGGATAAGCAATTCTGCAATATCTTTTGTTAGCTGGTCTTTCATATTAAATGCTATGATTTTCCCATTTATTCTTAGTTTAAGAGGTCAAAAAGATATTATTAAAAGGGTTTATAAAGATGGTAAAATGATATTTTTTTATGGTGTAACATTATCATATGCTAGTTATGCCTTGGCTGTATGGGCATTTACAAAAGCTCCAATACCTGTTGTTACATCTTTAAGAGAAACAAGTATTTTATTATCAATATTTATTGGATATTTTTTATTAAAAGAAAGTATCAATTTAAAAAAAATCATATCAATTTTATTTATTTTAATAGGTGTGATTGGGATTAAATTATTTTAATTAAATTGTAACAATCTATAAATATTTTTGTCATTAAAGTTTATTAAAAATAATTAACAAAAATTTTAAATAATAAAACATCTTCATTTCCTCTTTGTTTAAAATTTTGTTGATTAACTACTTTCCCCTTTT
>CACNAX010000014.1 GCA_902618565.1 uncultured Pelagibacteraceae bacterium | reverse complement strand
GAAATAAGGAAATTGCTAAATTAAATCCAAAGCAAAGACGAGAGTATTTAATGGCTTTTTCTCCTGAAGATAGAATATCTCAAGCGGCTGTACCTGAATTAAAAATATATGAAAATGTAGCTTTAAATAATTTTAAGTCATCAAATTTTTTTGAAAAAGGTTTGGTAAATGAAAAAAAAATTAAAGAGCATTCAAAGAAAATATTATCTGACTTCTCAGTAAATACAGACAATGTTGAATTAAAAAGTCAATTTCTATCGGGTGGAAATTTACAAAAACTTATTTTAGGGAGAGAGTTAATTACAGCTCCGGAATTATTAATTTGTTACAATCCAACATGGGGGCTAGATGTGGGTGCAATCAATTATATTCATGAAACACTTATAAAAATTAACGATCAAGAAAAATCAACGATTTTAATTTCTACAGATACGGAGGAGTTATTAAAACTCAGTGATAGAATTGCAGTTATTTACAAAGGCAAGCTTTCAAAAATAATGCCTTCAGAAGAAGTCACTCCAGAAAAATTAGGAGTTCTAATGGGAGGAGGTTCCATTGATTAAAATTGAAAAAAGAAATGATGTTCCAATGGTATTATATTTTTTTACTCCTTTTATTGCAATCATACTTACAATTTTAGGTGGTGGTATAATTTTTTATATTTTAGGTTTTAATCCAATAGAAGCACTTAAGTTTTACTTTATAACTCCAATTTCAAATTTATATGGATTCAGTGAATTGCTACTTAAAGCAACCCCTCTTTGCTTAATTGCTATTGGTTTATCATTTTGTTTTAAAAGTAATAATTGGAATATTGGTGCAGAAGGACAATTAACTTTTGGTGCGATTGTAGGAGGAGGAGTTGCTCTTTTATTTTATAATCAAGAAGGTTTTTATATACTGCCTTTAGTTATAATTGCTGGAGCAATCGGGGGGAATGATCTTTGCACTTATTCCAGCAGTCCTTAAAACATATTTTAATACAAACGAGATTTTAGTTAGTCTTATGTTGGTTTATGTATCAAAGCTACTCTTAGATTACTTAGTAGTTGGGCCATGGAGTAATCCTGAAGGTTTTAATTTTCCTGAAACAAGACAATTTAGTGACTCATCAAGAATGCCATTATTATTTGAGGGTTTGAGAATTCATGCTGGTATTTTTTTAGCTCTTGCAGCAGTTATGCTGAGTTGGTTTGTTCTTTATAAAACCTATTTAGGCTTTCAGATTAAAGTATCTGGTCTAAGTTTAAAAACTGCTAAGTATGCTGGGTTTAAAGGGAAAACCATGATTTTGGTTGTTTTTATGATTAGTGGTGCTTGCGCGGGATTAGCTGGAGTTGGCGAAATTACTGGACCTATTGGACAACTGCATAGAATGATATCCCCCGATTACGGTTTTACAGCAATTATTGTTGCTTTTTTAGGTCGTCTTAATCCTTTTGGCATTATTTTTGCATCTTTGGTTGTTGCATTGACATACCTCGGTGCTGAAACGGCTCAAATTTTTTTACAAATACCAAAATATACCGGCCAAGTCTTTCAGGGTATGATCTTATTTTTTTTACTCGCATCTGATTATTTGCTTTTTTTCAAAGTTAAAATTTTAAGTTTAAAAAAAAATGAGCTTAGACATTAGTTTTATAGGAATTCTGATAGGGTCAATAATGGCTTCATCAGTGCCATTAATACTTGCTGCTTCAGGTGAATTGATTACTGAAAGATCGGGCGTTTTAAATTTAGGTGTCGAAGGAATGATGATAATCGGAGCAATATCTGGTTTTGCTTTAATGGTAATAACAGACAACCTTTTTATAGCAATCGTAGGCTCTATGTTATCAGGAGTTATAATTTCAATAATCTTTGGATTTTTAACGCAATCTCTTCTTACAAACCATGTTGCAACAGGTTTGGCATTAACTATTTTTGGCATTGGTTTATCCGCAATGTTAGGAAAAAATTTTGTTGGTATCCCTGGAAAAGAATTTCCAATTTTATTTTCAAGTTTAAGAGAAAGTATTCCGTTTTTTGGTCCAATATTATTTGGACACTCTATAGTTTTATATTTTGCTTTTGCTTTACCATTTTTAACTAATTATTTTTTGAAAAAAACTAAATTAGGTTTAGTTGTTAGAGCTGTTGGTGATTCGCCTGTTTCGGCAACTAATCAAGGTATAAATGTTATTCTAGTTAGATACTGTTGTATTCTTTATGGAGGAGCTATGTGTGGCTTAGCAGGTGCATATCTATCTTTAATATACACTCCACAGTGGATTGAAAATATGACCGCTGGAAGAGGATGGATAGCTTTGGCTTTGGTTGTATTTGCAACCTGGAGTCCTATAAAAGTTTTAATTGGTGCTTTAATTTTTGGTGGAATTACAATTCTACAATTACATATGCAAGCAATAGGGTTTAGAATACCAGTTCAATTTTTAAGTGCATTACCTTACCTGATGACAATAATAGTTTTAGTTGTAATCTCTCGTGACAGTAGAAAAATAAAACTTAACACCCCAACTTCCTTAGGAAGAATATTCTATAAGGAAAAGTAATGTTAGCTATTCGAAAATAATTATTTTTTTTTTTTGAATTTTGATTAACTTAAAGCTTCACAAAAAAAATTTAAAGGGGAAATTCAAAATGTATAAAAACTTTTTTAAATATTTAATTTCTGCAATTTTTCTACTTGGGTTTAGTGTAAACTCAAATGCAGATTTTAAAGTTGGTTTTGTCTATGTTGGCCCAACTGGTGACCATGGATGGACATTTCAACATCACGAAGGTAGAAACGCTGTAGAGGCAGCTGGAATAAAAACAACATTTGTTGAAAGTGTTCCGGAAGGTGCTGATGCAGAAAGAGTGATAAGACAACTGGCTCAATCTGGCCACGACTTAATTTTTACAACTAGTTTTGGATATATGGATCCAACTAACAAAGTTGCAAAAGATTTTCCAAATGTAAAATTTGAACACGCAACAGGTTATAAGAGAGAACACTCAAATGTTTCTACTTATTCTGCAAGATTTTACGAAGGAAGAACTCTTTTAGGCCATATTGCTGGAAAAATGACTAAAACTAACACTATTGGCTATATTGCATCTTTTCCAATTCCTGAAGTAATAAGAGGAATTAACGCAATGACTCTTGCTGCACAAAAGGTCAATCCAAATATTAAAACTAAGATTGTATGGGTGTTTACTTGGTACGATCCAGGTAAAGAAGCTGAAGCAGCGCAAGCTTTAATCGATCAAGGTGCAGATGTAATTATGCAACATACAGATAGTACAGCACCAGTTCAAACAGCGGAGAAAGCAGGTGTATGGTCATTTGGTCAAGCAAGTGATATGCAGAGATTTGCTCCTAAATCAATTTTGACTTCAATTATAGATGATTGGGCACCATATTATGTTGAAAGAGCTATTGCTGCAAGAGACGGCACATGGAATCAACAAGACACATGGCACGGATTAAAGGAAGGTATGGTAGCTATGGGACCATATAATTCTGCAATGGGTGCTGACTTAGTTAAAGAAGTAGAGCAACTTCAAAAAGATCTAGCATCAGGAAAAGTTCATTCGTTCACAGGTCCTATATATGACCAAAAAGGTAATATATTAGTTGCAGAAGGAAAAGTTGCTGATGATGGAATGTTAGCTGGAATGAGTGTTTATGTAAAAGGTGTTGAAGGAGATATTCCAAAATAATTTTTAAAAAAAAATTAAAAAGGCCAACTTATGTAGTTGGCCTTTTTTTTATGAATGTTTTTTCTTTAAACCATTAATATCTATTTCATCATAATATTCTGAAGGTTGAACTATCCAAGGATCTCCATCTAGTAAAATTGGACAAAAATCTGGAGTAAAAGAGGAGGATTTTTTTTTCCAAAGACAAGCTGTTTTTATTTCTTGAATATGGTTTTTCACTGGAGCATAATTTTTTAACCATTTAATACTTTCATTTAATGTAAGTCCAGTATCGGATAAATCATCAACTAATAAAACATTTTTAAAGTCTTCATTTTTAGCTATTGAGCTTATGTCTCTTGCAAAAATAAGTTCGCCCTGTTTATTTTCTACAGTTTCTCCAGAATAACTTTGAATAACAACATAAGCAGTGGGCAATTTAAATATTCTTGATAGCATATCAATTATAGGTGCTGCGCCCCTCATTATTCCGACTAAAACAGATGGTTTGTAATTTTTTTCAATTGTAAGAGCTAACTTTTCAACTGCTAATTTATAATCTTCATAATTGATTATTAATTTTTCTGCCATAAAATTTGGTAACATAAAAAAAAAAAATTAAAAAGGAGAATTATGAAAGGTTACTGGATTGCAACTTACAGTGAAATTAAAGACCCCGAAAGAATGAAAAAATATGCAGATAAAGCAAAGGAAGCTGTATTAAAACATTCTGGAAAAATTTTAGCTCGAAGTGCTAATAACATTGCACTTGAGGGTAGAGAAATGGTTAGAATAGCACTTGCAGAGTTCCCAGACGTGGAAACTGCTAAAAAATGCTACGATTCTGAAGAATATGTTGAGGCAAGAACATATCTTAAAGATAATGTGATTAGAGAACATATGATATTTGAAGGAATGGAATAACTTAGAAAAGGGGCAAATATGAAGGCATATTGGGTGAGTTTGTATACAGAGATTTCAGATCAAGATAACCTAAAAAAATATGGTGAAAATGCAGTACCAGTTATAAAAAAATTTGGTGGTACTCCTGTAGTTAGAGGAGGCAAACTAAAATATTATAGTGGTGACAAAATATTAAGGACCGTCATTTGGGAATTTCCCAGTTATGATATGGCCATATCTTGTCATGACTCAGAAGATTATTTAAAAGCTTGGTCTTATGCAGAACAAACTACAAAAAGACATATGTTTATTGTGGAGGGTGCTAATACTGAATAGTGTCGTCATCAATTGAACGCCACAAATACCAAGTGGCAACAGAGCAGTATGGAGAAAATCTTTTTTGAAGCTTTTTTACAAAAATTTCAGGTGGAAAATATTTTTTTTTATAGTTGTTTGATATTGCTCTTAATAACCCAATATCCTGAACTGGCCAGATATTAGACCTATTATAAGTAAATAACAAAATCATCTCTGCTGACCATCTTCCAATTTGTCTTAAAGTTGATAAGTATATAATTGCTTCTTCATCGCTCATTTTCGAAATTAATCTTGGATTAAAACTTTTGTCTTTAAATTTTTGAGACATTTCCAAGATACCCCTTATTTTTTGACGACTAAGACCGCATTTTTTAAGTTGTGATGTTTTAAGATTTGAAACGATTTTTGGATTAATTTTTTTTTTACATGCCAATTCAAATTTTTTGAAGACAGAGTCTGCAGCAGCAACACTTATTTGTTGTCCTATTATACTTTTGCATAAAGAATAAAAGACATCTTTTCTAGTAGTTAAATTATTATCTTTATATTTTTTAATCAATGATCTCATAATACTATCTTTTTTTGAAAGATATGTTCTAGCTTTTTTCCAATATGTCGGTGCCTTACTCATTTCTACTTACCGTTACTTGTTTATTTAAATATATTTCTCTTCGAAATATAATGATTGATGATATTATTACCAGTGAAGCACCCATCAATGTTTTAATTGTGGGAATTTCATCCCAAATAAAATATCCAAAAGATATTGCAAATATTAATCCTAAATATTTAAGAGGTGTAACCAGAGAAACCTCGGATAATTTATATGATTGACTTAATAATAAATTAGCTGTTCCTCCCAACAAGCCAATTGTACATAATAGTAAGAAATCATTGAAAGTTGGCATAATCCACCCAAATGGTATTGATAAAACTCCAACAATTGTAATTGCAAAAGAAAAAAAAAATGAGATCAACCAGACTGGTTCTGTGGATGAAAGTTTTCTAATTGTAATTGCAACGTAAGACATTCCAATACAAAAGATTATTGGAAATAAATAATAAATATTTAAGCTAGAAAATCCTGGTTGGGTAATTACTAAAACACCAATAAAACCAACAAATACTGCAGCCCATCTATATACTCCTACTTTCTCACTTAATAAAAATATTGATAGCAAAGTTGTAAATATAGGTGCAGCAAATGAAATACTTGTCACTGTTGCAAGTGGTAGGTTTCTTAGTGCCAAAAATATTGCAGCTAAAGCTATCAGTCCTGAACAACATCTAATTAAATGTAATCCTGGTCTATTTGTTTTGTAAAAATCTCTAAATCTTGTCTTAGGAACTAAAAAAATTATTGGCAAAATACCAAATAGACCTCTAAAAAACATTACCTGTCCAATTGGATAATCTGATGACCACTTGACTATTACATCCATAAATGAAAAGGCACATATTGATAAAAACATGTAAAAAAAGCCTAATTGATTTTTGGAAAGCATGATAATAACTTTAGATTAATTAAAATTTTTAGCAATGGAAATAGCAACTTTAGCACTTGGATGTTTTTGGGGACCCGAAATAAAATTTAGCAAGTTAGATGGAGTAATAAATACAGAGGTTGGATATTGTGGAGGTAATACTGAGAAGACATCTTATAAAGAAGTATGTTATGGTGATACCAATCACGCAGAAGTAGTTAAAGTTGAATTTGACAATACTAAAATTTCTTATGAGGAAATAATAAGAAACTTTTTTGAATTTCATGATCCAACTACTTTAAACCGGCAAGGTCCAGATGTAGGTACTCAGTATAGAAGTGAAATATTTGTTCATGATGAGAATCAAAATAAAATCGCTAACAAAGTATTGAAAGAAATTAATGAAAAATTTAAGGGTAAAATCGTTACCAAAATATCAAAATCTAAAAATTATAACAAAGCCGAAGATTATCATCAGAAATATTTGGAAAAAAGTTTCTAATGTCACTTATATCAACTGAGTGGCTAGAAAAAAATCTCTCAAATGTAAAAATAATTGATGGCTCTTGGCATATGCCTGCAACAAATAGAAGTGGTAAAGAAGAATTTAATAAAGAGCATATACAAAATGCAATTTTTTTTGATATCGACAAAAATTGTAATAAATCAACCGACTTACCACATATGTTAACAGACATTAATTCGTGGGAAAATATACTATCATCTATGGGCATATCTAACGAAGACGAAATTGTGATTTATGATAATTCTGATGTTTTAAGTGCTTGTAGAGTATGGTTTAATTTAATTTACTTTGGCCATGATAAAAAGAAAGTACATGTTTTAGATGGAGGTTTTAATAAATGGAAAAAAGAAAAAAGAATAACTTCTGCTAATAATATAATTATTCAAACAACTAGCTATAAAGCAAAAGAAAATAATGGAATGGTTAAGAGCAAAGATCAGATTGACCAAAATATAATTAAAAAAAAATTTGATTTAGTTGATGCGAGAAGCAAAGATCGTTTTAATGGCACAACTCCAGACCCAAGAAAAAATGTAAGAAGTGGCTCAATACCTAATTCAATTTGCTTACCTTTTAAAACCCTTATCAATGACGATTTTACTTTTAAAAGTAAAACTGAAATTTCTTCTTATTTTAAAGATTTATCTTTAAATGACCCAGTAAATGTAGTGTTTTCGTGCGGTTCTGGGATCACAGCATGTGTTTTGGCACTTGCATATTCTCAAGTAAATAATAAGTATCTTCCAGTCATTTATGATGGTTCATGGGCTGAATATGGTAAAATATAAAATATGAAAAGATCAACAAAAATTACAAGCATAATAATAATTTTCTTTTTAATTATAGCTACAGTGATTGTTGGTAGAACAATGATTGGAAATCATTTTAAGAAGAAATTTAGTAAAAGACCACCTCCAGGAATAATTGTTACTGCAGCTGAAAATAGAGTTTTTGAAAATTTAATAAGCACATACGGAACAGCAAGACCATTTAAAACACAATCCTATAAAATTGAGAAGTATGAAATACTTAAACCTATCAACTTTAATCAAAAAGTAAAAAAAGGTGATGTAATTGCAGAACTTAAAAATAGAAAAATTACTGCTCAGTTTGATGGAACAATTGGAAAAAGAGAATTTTCAGAAGACATCGAAGTTTCAAAATCTTCAATCTTAGTTAATCTCGAAAATACCAGTATTATCTATTGTGATGTAGATATACCTGAAATGTTTGTACCATTTATTAAGGTTGGTTTACCTGTTGATATAAAATTTTCTGGATACAAAGATAAAATATATAAAGGTCAAGTTGACTCGTTAGCTAGTCGAATTAGTGAGGATACTAGATCATTACCAACAAGGATAAAAATGGACAATACATCTGGTGAAATTTTGCCTGGCTCATTTTTAGAAATTTCAATAAAATATGATACAAGAGAAAGCTTAAGTATCCCTGATACCAGTACAATAGTGGAAGGTGATAATATATTTATCTATAAAGTTGACGAAAAAAATAAAGTATTAAAAACAAATATTGATACTGGCGATAGGTACCTGGGTTTTGTTGAAGTTTTAAATGGTCTAAAAGTTGGTGACAAAGTTGTTGCTGAAGGTACAAAAAAAGTCAGACCAAATTTAATAATAAGACCCATAACAAAGGGTGCTAAAGTAGCTAATCAAAACAAATCTGGTTGGGGCGGAAAAAAGAAAAAAGATACTAAAGAAAACAAAAATGGTATGTTTGCGTGGTTACAAAAATTAAATATATTTAAAAAGTCTGACTCTGAAAAACAAGAAAATAAAAAATAATTAATACATGTATATAACTGAAGTTAGTATTAAAAGACCTGTCGTTGCATGGGTAATGTCAATGATACTAATTATTTTTGGAATTTTTGTATTTTGGGAATTACCTGTTAGAGAATTACCAGATGGCATTCAGCCTCCAGTGGTACAGGTACAAACTGATTATAAATCTGCTTCAGCTGAAATTGTTGATGAAGAAATAACACAAAAAATAGAAGATGTTATAGGAGGAGCGGAAGGAATTAAGAACATTGATTCTAGTTCGCTTAATGGAAGAAGTAGAATAAATATTTATTTTAATACAGATATAGATTTAGATGATGCAGCAAATGACATAAGAGAAAGAGTATCAAGAGTTGCAGACAATTTGCCAGATCAAGCAAACCCGCCTCAAATTTTGAAACAAGCAGCAGGTTTTACAACTACAATGTGGGTTGCACTATCGTCACCAACTTGGAATGATTTGGATTTGGGTGACTATGCTGAAAGATATCTTATAGATGCCTTTTCGAGCGTACCAAATGTTGGTAGAATTTTAGTCGGTGGATTAAGAGAGCTAAGTGTTAGAGTTTGGGTAGATCCTATCAAATTAGCAGCCAATAATCTTACTATTCAGGAAGTCGAGAGAGCTTTAAGAAATGAAAATATAAACATCCCCGCTGGAACTTTAGAAGCTAGTAACAAAGATTTAACTCTTAATATTGATAAGTCTTATTCTAACATTGAAACAATCAAGCAGCTTCCTCTTAAGAAAAACAAAGATAAAGTCACAACCCTTTCTGATATTGCAAATGTTGAGCTTGGTCCAGTTTCTGAGAAAACTTTATTTAAAGCTCAAAGAAAAAATGCAGCTAATTTAAAAACAGTTGGGATTGGAATATACGCAAAAAGTGGAGCATCAACTGTCGAACTTTCAAATCAAATTAAAGAGAAAATAAACGTTTTAAATCAATCTTTACCAGATGGTTTAAAGTTAGAAATAGCATTTAATAGAGCAACTTACGTAGGAACTGCAATACAGGAAGTTTATAAAAGTTTAATTATTGCTTTTATTTTGGTCGTGGTAATAATTTACTTGTTTTTAGGAAACCTAAAAGCTGTAATTGTACCAGCTGTAGCTTTGCCAGTAAGTTTAATTGGTTCGTTTTTAGGTTTATATATATTTGATCTTTCTATAAATATATTTGTCCTCCTAAGTTTTATTTTAGCAATTGGAATAATAACTGATGATTCTGTAATAATGACAGATGCAATTTATACAAGAATTGAAAAGGGAGAAACGCCACTTGTAGCTGCTTATAAAGGGTCAAGACAAATAACATTTGCGATAATAGCTACAACTTTAATCTTAGTTGCAGTTTTTTTACCTTTAATTTTTATTGAGGGTATAGCTGGTACCTTGTTTAAAGAAACTGCAATAGCACTATCTTTCTCAATTGTTGTTTCTTCGTTTGTAGCTTTAACCCTTTCACCAATGTTAGGAAGTAAGTTTTTAAATAAAAAAGAAAAAATTAATTTTTTTGTAAAAAAATTCAATAATGGATTTAAATCTTTTACAGAATTTTATACCGACACCTTAAAATTTTGGATTAATAAACAGAAAACAATTTCGATATTTATAATTCTATTAATTGCAGCTTCAATTTATTTATTTAACTTTACTAAAAAAGAATTGATACCATTAGAAGATAGAGGGGCTTATTTAATAATTGGTTCTACAGATGAAGGAAGTTCATTCGAGTACACACAAGAAAAAGCCCAAATAATTGAGGGAAGAATATTAAAATTGTTACAAGCAGATGACAGCCCTTACCAAAGATTAATTATGAGGGTACCTGGTTTCGGTAAGTCCGCAACTTCATATAATACTTTTATTATAATTGCACTTTTAGATGAATGGAAAAATAGAGAAAAGAGTACACAGGTTGTTTTAAGAGAAGCTATTGGTCAAGTTGTTAGTGTGCCTGAGACTTTTGCGTTTCCTATATCACCTCAATCTATAAGAGTTTCTAGCTACAATAAACCAGTTCAAATGGTGATTTATGGAACAAGTTATGAAGAGTTAGAGCAAATTCAAAGTCAAGTTTTAAGAGAGCTAAGAAGAAATAGAAATATGTTTAGAATTGAAAGTGATTACACAAAAAATAAACCTGAAGTAAAATTAATCACAAATAAAAATCGAGCAAATGATTTAGGGGTTTCAATAGAAAATATTGGTAGAACTCTCGAAACATTATACGGTGGAAAGAGGGTTACAACATATAATAAAGAAGGAAGAGAATACCCCATAATTCTTCAACAATATTTAGCAGATAGACGAGATAAAGATGGCTTATCAAAGATTTTTGTAAGATCTGAAACTACTGGAAAATTAGTATCTGTTGCAAGTTTGGTAGAATTTGAAGAGAAAGGAACCGCTGAATCATTACCTAGATATAATAGACAACGTGCAGTAACTATCTCAGCAGCTTTATCTGAAGAATATACATTGTCTGAAGCTATAAAATATTTAGAAGATGTAATGTTGCGAGTTGCTCCTCAAAATCAAATAACTTGGAAAGGTAAGTCCGAAGAACTAAAGGAGACTAGTAACGAAATATTTCTTATTTTCGCTTTAGCATTAATAACTGCATATTTAGTTATGGCTGCTACTTTTAATTCGTTTGTCCATCCTTTTATTATTATATTGACTGTTCCTCTTGCGGTTTTTGGAGGTCTTGTATTCATTTTATTTCTAAATAGTTCGATAAATATATTTTCACAAATTGCCTTGATTATATTAATCGGTATATCCACAAAAAATAGTATTCTTATCGTTGACTATACTAACCAAATTCGAACAACAGGCGCAAAAATTGAGGAAGCATTGATGGAAGCTTGCAAATTAAGAATAAGACCAATCATAATGACTTCATTAAGCACTATGATTGCAATGTTACCTCTTATAGTAGGCAACATAGGTCCAGGCGCAGGTGAAGCATCAAGATTGGCAGTTGGATCAACAATCTTTGGTGGAATGATTATTTCTACATTCTTTACATTATATGTAACGCCAACTATGTATTTAACGCTAGCAAAAAATACCAAGAGAATAGATGCAGTAGATCTAGAACTAGAAAAGCAATTGATTAAAAAATAATATATTTTCTAGTAGTTAAAGATTTACTACATTTATTAAGCTGCTTCTTGAATTTATTTGAATAACCCTCTACTTTTTTTGCCAATACTATAACTTTCTGATTACTTTTATAATTTTTATAATTTCCCCAGCCTTCATGATAAGCAATATATTGTCTGAAAGCATCTTTTTTTGAAACCTTTAAAATTTTTTCCGTTTTGTTTGTATACCAGCCAATAAAATCAACACTATCTTTAAATCTAGTTCTTAAAGCATATTTATTTCCAGTCTCATCTTTATATTGTTTCCAAGTACCTTTAATAGCTTGTGAGTATCCAAATGAACTAGAAGGTCTTTTATAAGGTATAACTTTAAATAATTTTTGACGTGCAGGCTTAGCGAGCCAGTCAAAATCAGACTCCATTTTTATTATTGCTAATTGTAAGTTGATTGGTGTTCCCCACTTTTTTTCAGTTTTTTTCGCGTGTTTATACCAAAGATATCTCTCAGAAAATATTGAACAGCCATCAGATGTATTTTGAGGTATCGATGAGCAAGCAGTTAAAAATAATAGACCAAAAAATAAAAAAAACTTTCTAAAAAGAATCACAGTTTAATATAAATTATCTATTACTTTTTCTCCATATCCATGGATAATCAAATTCCATACTCCATAAACCTAACTTGTTGTTTTTTGCATAAATTTGATCTTTAGAATATTTTTTTTTTGAATATTTTGGGTAGTCAAAGGCTAGTCCATTTCTTACCATGTAAGCTGAAACACTCTCATTATTGATAAAACACTCACCTAAATATCTGCCAAAATAGTCTTTTTGGGGCTCGATTAAACATTTTAATTTTTTATTTATAATTTTTTCTGTAAGAGAATTTTTTGAAATTTCTCCACAATTAAGTTTTTTTTTATTTTTTAAGCAAAACTGTTGCTTTCCTTTAAATTTAGTTTCTGGTGCATCTATTCCTGAAAAACGAATTTTTTTATTATCTAATAAGATTGTATCACCATCAATTATCTTAACGTTATCTGAAATTAGGATTGTTTCTGACAGTAAGTAATTTGTTGCAACAAATGTAAATAAAAATAGAAAACTAACTAACTTCAGTAGTTGCTTTTTCATTACATTCTTGCATTTTTTTTCTAATTTGATCTTCAGATATATTTTTGTCTTTTAAATCTCCATAAAGCTTTCTATAAACATCTTCATCACCTACCTCAGCAAAATCTGCTTTGATTACATCTTGAATATATTGATTTTTTTTGTCCTCATCATATCCCAGTATTTGTGAGGCCCACTCTCCTAAATATTTATTTTTTCTTGCATTAATTTTAAATTGTTTTTCCTCATCATGAGCAAATTTTTTTTCAAAACCTTTTTTTCTTTCATCAAATGAACTCATTGCAATCTACCTTTATAAATTATTTTAAAAACTAAAAATGATATAAGTACACCTATTATATTACCAAACAAATCGCCTAATTCAAATCCTCTTTCTGGAATAATTAAGTGCAGAATTTCTAAAATGATAGAAATACAAATAAGATAAATAAATATATTTTTTAATTTATGCTTAAAAGCAATTAATCCTAGAATTGATATAATAAAGAAAACATAAACGTGATTTGAAGATACTAAAAAATCTCTTGTTAATTGTGGTTGAATTTTACAATCACTATAAATAAAACATCCAAAAATACTACCAGGATATAAGTAAAAAATAAATAAAACTATGTTAGACAGATAAAAAAACTGCTTTAAGTAATTCATAGTTAATCTATATTAAATTTTCACAAATGAGTCACTTAATACTTGTTAGACATGGTCAAAGCGAATGGAATTTAGAAAATAAATTTACAGGATGGGTCGACGTTGAGCTTGCACCACAAGGTAAATTAGAAGCCTGTAAAGCTGGAGAGTTTATAAAAAAATTAAATTTAGAAATAAAACATTTTTATACTTCATATCAACTAAGATCAATTGATACCTTAAAACTAATTTTAAATACGATCAGAGTAAAACCAAATAATATAATCAAGGCCTGGCAATTAAATGAAAGGCACTACGGGTCACTTACAGGATTAAATAAAGATGAAATGAAAAAAAAATTAGGAGAAGAAGAAGTTCACAAATTCAGAAGGTCTTGGGATAATCCGCCAAAACCATTGAATACAAACAGTCCATATCATCCAAAAAATATAAGTGTTTATAATGATATACCTCGCAACTTAATTCCAGATACAGAGTCCCTAAAAGATACTTATGATAGAGTTGTGCCCTATTTTATTGAAAACATAGAGAAAAATTTACACGATAACATAATTATATCTGCTCATGGTAATTCTATTAGATCACTTTTAAAATATTTATTTAAAATTGATGACAATAAAATTTCCAAACTTGAAATACCAACCGGAAATCCTCTACTTTTGAAATTTGAAAAAAAAAATTTAAAAGAAGCTAAATACCTCGATCAAAGTAGATCTAGGGATTTAATTAAATTCTAATCTTTTTGCAAAAGTTTTTCGTAAATCTCTTTATCTGTCAAATGTAAAAATTCAATATTACTTTCAAAACCATGCAAATTTTCCTTTTCAATGTGGTTGTCCCAAATCTCATTCATCGAGAATATTTTTTTCGATAGATTTTTAAATATATTCTTATTTATAATTTGACATCCCGTATAAATATAATTTTTTTCATTATTTTTATTTAAATTATTACCAGCTAGAGAAAAATCGCCTTTAAATCTTTTATCAAAACTTAAATCTTTTTTCACAACCAATAAAATGTTTTTTAAATTATTTTTAAAAAATAAATTTTCCATCTGTTTAATTTCAATTGCATATTGAGTGTTCCAAATTGTATCAGGATTAAGAACTAAAAAATCTGTATCAACTGTATTATTTATTATATTTAAGAGACCGCCGCCTGTATCTAATATTTCAACACCATCTTCTATAATTTGAATTTCTAAACCAAAATTATTTGAAAATATAAAATCTTTAATTTTGTCACTTAAATAGAAAGTATTAATTTTTAATGATTTTATTTCTAATGCTTTTATTAAATTTATAGTATTTTCTAAAAGACTAATCTCATTGATTTTCAAGAGTGGTTTTGGTGTTTTCTCAGTTAATGGCATTAATCTTTTTCCAAATCCTGCACATAAAATTATTGCTGTTTTAATTTTCATATTTTTTTTATTCTTGGGTTTTTTTGTAGAAAATTTTTTAAATCATGGAAATTTGGATTATTTTTAATACGATTATCGATTAATTTCCAAGCATAAGGTATTAATTTTAGATATTTTCTTTTTTTATCTCTTTTTGCAAGTCTTGTGAATATACCAATTATTTTTAGATTTCTTAAAACAGATAAAATTTCAAAATCATTAATAAATTGAGTTTCATTTTTATACTTAAATTTACTAAGAAATACTTTTAAAATATTTGACTTAAAACTATTTGAAGTTTTAATTCTTACATCATCTATAAGTGAGGCCAAATCATATGCTGGATTACCCAAGACAGCATCTTGACTATCTATTAAAGCGATTTTATTTTTATAATACATCATATTTGAGACATGAAAATCTCTATGTACAAACACTTTGTGTTTGATTTTTAATTTTAAATACAAATTATCTATTATTTTTTTGAGATTTTTTTTTAAATGTCCTTTTTGAATAATTAATTTATTTGCTGCTAAGTACCAATCCAAAAAAAGGTATGACTCTTTAAGTATTTTAGCTTTTGAATAGTTTGATAAATTAAATTTTTTTCTAAGAAAATTTTGAGTTTTAAAATTTTTAATTTTTTGAATTTGATATAAAATTTTTAGTATTCTTTTGTATTCATTTAATTTAGTTTTTGAGGATTTAATTTGATCCAACATATTTTTATTGCCGAAATCCTCAATTTCTATAAAATTTTTTTTATAATTTTGACTAATTAAACCTGGTGCTAATATTTTATTTTTAATCAATATTTTGTTAACTGCATCATAATTTAACAGGTTTGATCGCTTTTGAATTTTGCTATAAACTAATACTGAATTATTTGTTCTATAAAATTGTCTAAAAGATGCATCTCCTGATAGTTTTTTAAATTTTTTTAAATTCATTAAAATTAAAATCAATATTATTAGATATAATTAAGTACCTATTTTCAAGCTTTTCATCATATTCAAATTTTAATGTAAAAGTACTTTCTATATTTTGACCCAAGATTTCAGGCCACTCAATTAATCTAGCATAATCTTCTGAGTTTTCATTAATTCCTAAGTTATTTAATTCTTTTTTATCTTTAATTCTGTAAAGATCAAAATGTCTAACTATCAAAGAATTAATCTCATATTCATTTATAATATTAAAAGTTGGACTAGGTATTTCTGTTTTTTCTAAACCATTTTTTGTTTGAAGATAATTAATTAGATACCTAATAAATGTAGTCTTACCAACTCCGATGTTTCCATAAAAAAGCAAAGTTGTATTTTTGCTAACTTTACTTGCAATTTTTTCAGCAATTTTTTGTGTGATAATTTCTTTTGAAATATCTATTTTGCTACTTTTAGTAGCGATAGGCATCTGGTTTATAAGGTCCTTCTGGTGTTACACTTATATATTTTGCTTGATCATCTGATAATTTTGTTAATTTAGCTCCAACTTTTTCTAAATGAAGTCTGGCTACTTTCTCATCTAAATGTTTAGGTAAAACATATACTTTCTTCTCGTATTTATCTGAGTTATTCCATAATTCTATCTGAGCTGTTACTTGATTTGTAAAAGAAGCACTCATTACAAAACTTGGGTGTCCTGTTGCACATCCAAGATTAACCAATCTACCTTCTGCTAATAAAATAATTCTTTTTCCATCAGGCAATGTAATTTCGTGAACTTGTGGTTTTATTTCATCCCATTTATAATTTTTAAGAGCATCTACTTGGATCTCATTATCAAAGTGACCAATATTGCATAGAATTGCTCTATCTTTCATTTCTCTCATATGGTCAGCTGTCACAATATCTTTATTTCCTGTTGCCGTAACAACAATGTCGGCTTCTTTTATCATCTCATCCATTAAAACTACCTCATAACCTTCCATTGCAGCTTGGAGAGCACAAATTGGGTCTGTCTCTGTAACCATAACTCTTGCACCGCTCTGACGAAGAGAAGCAGCGCTTCCCTTACCAACATCTCCGAATCCAGCTACAATAGCTACCTTACCTGACATCATGACGTCAGTAGCTCTTTTAATTCCATCTACTAAACTTTCTCTGCAACCATATAAATTGTCGAACTTAGATTTTGTTACTGAGTCATTAACATTTATTGCTGGGACAAGTAAATTGCCTTCACTTTCCATTTTTTTTAATGCTAAAACTCCTGTAGTTGTCTCTTCTGATAAACCTTTAACATCATTTAATAATTCTTTATAATCTTTGTGCATCAATGCTGTAAGATCGCCACCATCATCAAGTATCATATTTGGTTTCCAGCCATCTTTTCCTTCAATAGTTTGCTTTACACACCACCAATATTCTTCTTCTGTTTCGCCTTTCCACGCAAATACAGGAATGCCAGCTTTTGCAATTGCTGCTGCTGCATGGTCTTGTGTCGAAAAAATATTACATGAGGACCATCTTACTTCGGCTCCTAACTCAACTAAAGTTTCTATTAAGACAGCTGTTTGTATTGTCATATGTAAACAGCCAACAATCCGAGCTCCATTTAAAGGTTTTTTACCCTTATATTCTTCTCTAAGAGCCATTAATCCTGGCATTTCAGTTTCAGCCAGTGAAATTTCTTTTCTTCCAAATTCCGCTTGAGATATATCTTTTACTTTAAAATCTTCCATAGAAAGAGGCTTTTAACAATTTCACTTAATATATCAACAAAGATTTATGCTTCTGGGAAAATTATTTCAATTCTTGCCCCTTTATCTTTATTATTAGATGCGTTGATTTCGCCACCATGAATTTCAACTAAATTTTTGACAATATTTAATCCCAAACCCGAATGTTCTCCAAAGTTTTCAGGTCTATTACTATAAAATCTATTAAATATCTTATTTGTATCCTTTTCACTAAATCCAGATCCCTGATCAACGACAACTAATTTAATTTTGTCATTTTTATCTTTTGATATTTCAACGGTAATTTCTTGATTATTTTCACTAAAAGAAATTGAGTTTTCTAATAAGTTTGCAATAATTTGTTCAATTCTATTTTCTATCCCTAAGATACTATAATTTTTAATTCCATTAGATTTCAATTTAATTCCAATCGATTTTTTTGTTTCATAGATACTATTAAAATCGTCAACAACAGATTGAGCAATCTCTTTTAAATTTAATTTTTGCATTTTCTCAGAGGAAATTGCAGCCTCATCTCTTAGCATTTGAGAGTAATCAGTTATTAATCTTTCAATTCTCTCTACGTCATGTGATACTATATTAATCAATTTGTTTCTTTGCGATTTATCATTTGTTTCAGAAATTATCTCAGAGGCACTTTTAAGAGATGCTAAAGGATTTCTGATTTCATGCAAAAGATCTGTTGAATAATTTTCTGCTGTAGTAATTCTTTTGTTTAATTCATTAGTCATTTCATCAAGAGAATTTGATAATTTTCCCAATTCGTCATTTCTTTTTTTTATATTTCCAATATTGGTCTTTTCCTTACTTTTGTTTTTTATAATATTTGTATATTGAACCAAATTTTTAATTGGTTTTAAGAAGTATCTATTTAATACATATGAAAAAATTAAAATTACTAATGCGACAAGCAAAGCAGTTCTGATTATAAAATTTCTTCTTTCATCTATTGCTACCTTTATTTCATTGGCATTTTCAGTAATAGCTAAATAGCCTATTGTTTTATTTTCACTGACTACATTTTTAATAGTTACTAATAAAAATTGATCATAGTTTTCTTTAGAGTAAGTTAACGGTTTTCCATAATCTGATGAATATGAGTACTTTTTTAAATCTTCAAATATTTCTTTACTTTCAAAGCTTTTATTACTCTCTTCCAAATTCTTATTTTGAATACTTTGATTATTTAAGTCACTCATTTCAATTATGTTTAGACTTCTTGAGAAAGCATTTGGATCTAAGTCTAATGTGTCGGTATCTCCTAATAGGTTAAATTCACTATCAAATATTTGTACTCTATCTATACTTTGAAATAAAAATTTAGTGGAAAACAGAAATTCTCTAATATCTTCAGATGAGAAATTTATTTTTAAACGATCAATATTTTCTGTTGTATTATCAATAATTTTTATGTGCGAGGCAGTTTTATTTTTAATGAGCGTAGGTTTTACTGTGTTAAGGTAAAATAATGTTAATACACCTATCACTAAAAAAACAATAAAGTTGATAACTAAGAATTTTTTTAAAATAGATTGATTATTAGATTTTGAAGTAGCCATTATTTAACATTCCAACGATAACCACTACCATATCTGGTTTCTATCGCTGAAAAGTTATTATCTACTTTTTTAAACTTTTTTCTAATCCTTTTTACGTGACTATCTATTGTTCTATCTTCAATATCTGTGTCTTCTCTGTAAGCAACATCCATTAATTGAGATCTTTCTTTAATAATTCCAGGTCTTTTTGCTAATTCCTTTACAATTAAGAATTCTGTTGTTGTTAATTTATCTGGTAATTGCTTGCCATCCCATTCACACTCTAGCTGTGAAGGGTCAAGTTTTAATTTTCCATGTGAAATTATATTTCTATTATCCTCTAAATTATTATCTTTTTTTCTAAGTTGGACACGAATTCTTTCAATAAGAACTTTAGTTGAAAAGCCACCTGATTTTTTTACAAAATCATCAGCCCCTAGTTTTAGTCCTAAGAGCTCATCCACCTCTTCATCTTTTGAAGTTAAAAAGATAACGGGCATAGATGTTTTTTTTCTCAATTTTTTTAACAATTCTTCTCCATCCATTCTTGGCATTTTAATATCTATAACTGCAAGGTCTGGGGGATTTCTTGACAAACCTATTAAGGCACTTTCTCCATCCAAATAAGTTTGAATATTAAAACCCTCTTTCTCTAGAGCAATACTTAAACTAGTTAATATATTTCTATCATCATCAACAAGGGCAATTGTTTGTTTCATGTTTAACTATAAAAATACTAAAATGTTTAAAATTGGGCAATTAAATGTTTATTAATGAAGCTCTCCCCAGTTATCACCTATGTTTACATCTACCGATAATGGTATTGAAAATGAATGCAAATCACTATCTTTCACACTTGTCATAATATCTTTAATCTTTTTAGAAGCAGATTTAGTACCATTATCAATTACCTCAAAAATCAATTCATCGTGAATTTGAAGCAACATATTAAATTCATTTGTTTTTTTAGTATCTAGCTCATCGTTGATTCTAATCATAGCAAGTCGCATTATTTCTGATGCAGATCCTTGGATAGGTGCATTTATAGCTGCCCTTTCTTGAAAATTTCTAACATTAAAATTTTTGTCATTGATTCCTGGAATATGAGTTTTTCGACCAAAAATATTTCTTACATATCCACTTTTCCTACAGAATTTAATTGTGTTATTCATGTATTCTTTAATTTCTGGAAATTTAATAAAATATGAATTTAGAAATTCTTCGGCTTCATTGTTTGATACACCAATTTGTTTGGCCAAACCATATTGAGATATTCCATAAATTATTCCGAAATTAATAGCTTTCGCTTTTCTCCTCATATCAGCATCAATTTTTTTTATGTCTGCACCAAAAACCTGGCTAGCGGTTAATGAGTGAATATCCTCATTATTTTTAAAAGCTTTTTTTAGTTCTTTTACATCAGCAAGATCAGCCAAAATTCTCATTTCAATCTGATTATAGTCTGCTGATATAAGTTTTTTATTTTTTTCTGATATGAAGGCTTTACGAATATCTTTGCCCTCCTCAGTTTTAATAGGAATATTTTGTAAATTTGGATCACTAGATGCAAGTCTACCTGTTGTAGTTGCTGCTAACAGAAAAGATGTATGCACTCTTTTTGTATTGGGATTTAAATGCTCTGGCAAAGAATCTGAATAAGTATTTTTTAATTTACTAGATTGCCTCCATTCTAAAACCAATTTAGGAAATTCATTCCCTTTGTAAGCTAAATCCTCTAGGACTGCTGCACCAGTTGCAAAACTCCCCTTTTTAGTCTTTTTTAGCGATGCAATTTTGAGGTCATTATACATTATTTCACCCAATTGTTTAGTCGATGCAATATTAAATTTTTTTTTTGAAATTTTAAATATTTGTTTTTCTAAATCTTGAAGTTTTTTTTCAAACTTAACAGATAATTTTTTAAGAAAATTATTATCTAATTTTATGCCATTGATTTCCATTGATGCTAAAATTTTAATTAAAGGTTTTTCGAAAATTTCATAAATATTTAGTAATTTTTCTGATTTAAGCGATTTCAAAAATATTTTATATAAACGGTAAGTTATATCAGCATCTTCTGCCGCATAATCTTTTGCAATATTTAACTCTACTTGACTGAATTTAATTTCCTTTTTTCCAGATCCAACAAGATCTTTATATTTAATTGTTTTGTGACCAAGATGAATATCTGAAAGGGTATCCATATTATGTCTATTTTTCCCAGCATCTAAAACGTATGACATCAACATTGTATCTTCCATGCTTTGAATATCTATATCCCTTTTACGAAATATTATGTAATCGAATTTAATATTTTGCCCAATTTTTTTTAAACTTTTATCCTCTAAATATGGTTTTAAAATTCTCAAAACATCTTTTTCATTTAGATTGTTTTTATCAATATGACCTGTTGGAATGTAACAAGCTTTACCTATTTTGCTAGAAATTGAGATACCAACTAAATTTGCCTGATGTGGGTCAAGAGAATCTGTTTCAGTATCAATAGAAAATTCACCAGCTTCTTCGGCTTCTTGCATCCAATCTTTTATTTCGGATAAATTTTTTATCAAAACATATTTATCTTTTGATATTTTAGATGTTTCTTTTTTGACTTCTATTTCATCACTAAATTTGGATTGACCATACGTCGAAATTGCCGAACTCAATAACCTATTAAATTCCATTTCTCTCAAAAAATTGTATAACTTGTCTACGTCTACTTTTTTTAGAACAAAGTCAGTTAATTTGTCTTTCACCGGAACATCATTTTTTAATGTGACCAGTTTTTTACTTACCAGAGCCTTATCTTTATTTTCTAAAAGTGTTTCTCTTCTTTTATTCTGTTTTATTTTATTTGCGTTTTTGAGAAGGTTTTCTAAATTTCCATATTCCTTAATTAATTCTGCTGCTGTTTTTACACCAATACCTGGAACGCCAGGTACATTGTCTGTACTATCCCCTGCTAGTGATTGAACATCAATTACTTTATCCGGACCAACCCCAAATTTATTAATTACATCGTCATTAGATATAAATTTATTCTTCATTGGATCGTATATACGAACCTTTTTTTTGAAAAGTTGCATTAAATCTTTGTCAGATGATACAATTGTAACCTTTGCACCTTCGTCTAGTATTTGCTCTACATAGGTGGCTATCAAATCATCAGCCTCGTAATTTAACATTTCTATAGAGGGTAAATTGAATGCTAATACTGACTTTCTAATATAATCGAATTGTGGAATTAGATCATCAGGAGCATCAGACCTATTTCCTTTATAATCTGAATATATTTCGTTTCGAAAATTCTTTCTTGCAGAGTCAAAGATTACTGCAAAATGAGTTGGTTTTTCTAAATTTTCGCTAGATTTAGAGTCCTCTAATAATTTAAACAGCATGTTACAAAATCCACTTACTGCTCCTACTGGCAAACCGTCACTTTTTCGTGTTAATGGTGGCAATGCATAATAGGCTCTAAATATGTATCCAGACCCATCAATAAGATAGAAATGATCTGTTTTTTTAATTTTACCCATAATTTAATTTATAATAAATTGACGTATTATAGTAAGAATAAAACATCCTGTTAATAAATATTAGTGGATTAAACTTTATTAAAATAGTAATTTAAAGCTAATGGAATTAGTAAATTCAATTTCTAATAATAAAATAATTAAAATCTTAATATTTGCATTAATAGGTTCTATTTTATTGACAATATCTGCAAAAATTAAAATACCTTTTTATCCAGTTCCTATGACTATGCAAACATTTATAGTTTTGTTTTTAGGAATTTCCTTTGGATATAAAGTCGGGGTACTTTCGGTAGTTTTTTATTTGATAGAAGGAATTATGGGATTACCGGTATTTTCTAACTCACCAGAGAAAGGAATCGGATTAGCTTATTTTGTTGGTCCCACAATGGGATATTTAATAGGTTTTATATTTGCATGTTTGATAGCAGGCATATTTACATACGATAAAAACCATATATTAAATTTTTTAAAAATTATAATTGCAACATCAGTAATATATATTTTGGGTATTTTGTGGCTTGGAAATTTAATCGGTTGGGATAAACCAATATTAGAATTTGGTGTTTACCCATTTCTTTATGCTGAATTATTTAAGATATTATTACTAACAGCTTTAGTTAATAAAATTATTAAACTTAGAAAATATATTTAGAATTACCTTGGAGATCTTTTTGATAGAATTCTTTGAAGTGTTCTTCTATGCATTTTAAGTCTTCTTGCAGTCTCAGATACATTTCTGTTACAAAGCTCAAAGACTCTGTGAATATGTTCCCATTTTACTCTATCAGCGGACATTGGATTTTCTGGTGGAGCAGCTTTTTTATTTGGATCAGCTAAAAGTGCTTTTTCTACGTCATCTGCATCTGCTGGTTTAGCTAAATAGTCTATTGCACCTTCTTTAATGGCTGCTACTGCAGTTGGTATATTTCCATAACCAGTAAGCATCACAATTCTGCTCTCTGAGTTATTTTTCTGAATTTCTTTTACAACTTCTAGTCCGTTTCCATCGTTTAGTCTCAAGTCGACAACTGCAAAAGCAGGTTTTTTTGATTTCACAGACTCTATTCCAATTTTTACACCCTCTGCTTGTGAAACAGAAAAGCCTTTTTTCTCCATTGCTCGAGCTAGTCTTTCTCTAAAAGGGTTATCATCGTCTACTATAAGTAGAGATTTATCCTTAAATTCTGTTATTTTTTTTAATACTTCTGCTTCTGGCATGAGCCTTATATGGAAACATTCTAAATTATTTCAAGGGTACATTTTTACTTTACATTGGGTCATTTTCAGCATAAATGCTCGTTTTATATAAACTTGCATACCAGTTATGCCGGTTTTTTTTGTTAAATTTTTTTTGGAGCTTTAAATGCAAAAATTTAAATCAGTTGATAAATTGGTAAATCAACTGAAACCAACAGAACCTGTTTATTGTATTAGAAGAGATTCTATAAACATAGCTTCTAAATTTTTTCAGAATAAATTTCCTGGTAAAATCCTATATGCAGTTAAAACTAACCCGCATCCATTAGTATTAAAAACTATCGTGGAAAGTGGAATTAATGATTTTGATATCGCTTCAATTAAAGAAGTTGAGGCAATTAGAAGTGTTAGCCCAGATGCAAAATGCTCCTACATGCATACTGTAAAAAGCAAGGAAAGTATAAACGAAGCATATTTCAAATATAATATTAAGACTTTTTCAATAGATACAAAAGATGAATTAATAAAAATTCTTAATAGTACTAATCAAGCTAAAGATTTGGAGTTATTTGTAAGAGTTGCGGTTTCTAATGAACACGCAGAAATAGATTTATCTAAAAAATTTGGCGCACAAACTTCTGAAGCAATAGGGCTTTATAGATTAACAAAACAGTATGCAAAAAAAATAGGATTAAGTTTTCATGTGGGTTCGCAATGTATGCATCCAATATCCTATTCAAAAGGGATTAATGAAATTAAATATATAATAAAAAAAACAAAAATAGTTCCAGATGTTATAAATATAGGTGGAGGATTTCCAACAATCTATCCTGACTTAGTTCCTCAATCATTAGACTCTTATTTTGAGGAAATAAAAAATTCATTAAATAAATTAAAATTAGAAAAAAAACCAGAAATTATATGTGAGCCAGGTCGAGCAATTGTTGCAGAAAGTGGTTCGACAATTGTGAGAGTAAACTTAAGAAAAAAACAAAAGCTATATATCAATGATGGAACATACGGAACTTTATTTGATGCAGGTGTGCCTAATATAGTTTATCCATCAAGAATAATTACAAGTGGAAGAATTATATCAAAAAAATTGACTTCGTTTGATTTTTATGGACCAACATGTGATAGCATGGATTATATGAAGGGACCTTTTATTCTACCTAATAATATTAAAGAAGGTGATTACATTGAATTAGGTCAATTAGGAGCATACGGATTGACATTTAGAACTCAATTTAATGGATATTATTCTGATAGTATTTACGAAGTATGTGATGATCCAATAATGACGATGTATGACAAAGAAACAAATAAAGAGTTTCTTGTTGCATAATGTCAGATACAAAAAATCTTAATCATAACAGAAAAAAAGACTTTTTAAGTAAAGAAGTTGAACATATTGATATTACATCTTTTGACTCTAGAAAAATTATATCTTCTATGGAAAAAATGTCTTTTGTTTCAAGAGAAACTGCTAATGCTTCCAAGATATATAATGAAATGCTTAAAGATAAAGATTGTACAATATTCTTAACTCTTGCAGGGTCTACTTCTGCCGCTGGATGTATGCATATTTATAGAGATATGGTTAAATACAACATGGTAGATGCAATTGTAGCAACTGGAGCATCTATAATAGATATGGATTTTTTTGAAGCGCTTGGATTTAAACATTACCAAGGATCACAATATCAAAATGATAATGAACTTAGAGACAATTATATAGATAGGATTTATGATACTTACATCGATGAAGAGGAGCTCCAGGTTTGTGATAAAACAATAGGAGAAATAGCTGACAAACTTGAGCCGAAGTCTTACACATCGAGAGAATTTATTAAAGAGATTGGCAAATATTTAAAAACTAATTCTAAAAAGAAAGGTTCTTTAATTGAAACAGCTTTTGATAACGATGTACCTATATTCTGTCCTGCATTTACAGACTCAAGTGCAGGTTTTGGATTAGTCATGCATCAAGAAAGAAATCCAAAAAATCATATTACAATAGACTCAATTAGAGAATTTAGAGAATTAACAGAAATTAAAATTAAATCTAAAGGGTCGGGATTATTCATGATTGGTGGTGGAGTTCCTAAAAACTTTATACAAGACACGGTAATTTGTGCTGAACTTTTGGGAAAAAATGTAGATATGCACAAATATGCAATACAAATTACTGTTGCTGACTCAAGAGATGGAGCTTGCAGTAGTTCGACATTAAAAGAAGCAAGTTCATGGGGTAAGGTTGATACTACCAAAGAACAAATGGTATTTGCTGAAGCTACCAGTGTTTTACCATTAATAGCAAGTGACGCCTATCATACTGGAGAATGGAAAAATAGAGACAGAAAAAACTTTTCAAAAATATTTTGATAGATGATCAAAAAAGTAAAAATTGGAATTATTCAAAGTAAAATTTCAGATAATATTCAAAAAAATATAAATTCAGCTATTAAAAATATAAAAAAAGCAGCATCAAAAAAAGCTAAAATAATTTGTGTACCAGAACTATTTTTATCAAATTATTTTTGTCAAACAGAAAGTCATTCCAACTTTAAGCTAGCGGAAAAAATACCTGGCAGAACTACAAAAATATTTTGTGAATTAGCCAAAGATTTACAAATAGTATTAATGATTTCATTATTTGAAAAAAAAACACATGGCTTCTATCATAATACTAGTATCGTTATTAGTGAGAAAGGTAAAATTTTATCGAAATATAGGAAAATGCATATACCAG
>CACNAX010000013.1 GCA_902618565.1 uncultured Pelagibacteraceae bacterium | reverse complement strand
AATCTCTTTATTATTTCGATATTTTTCATTAAGATAATTTTCCTATTAACAAAATTATTAAAATAATTAGACCCAAAAGATTGTTGCTCTTAAATTTTGCTAAGCAGTCATTTCCACTTTCAGTTTTTAATTTAAGTGATTGAAAAATTAACAAATGGGTTAAAGGCACTATTAAAGCAATGTAATATAAATAATTAAAATTCATTTTATAACCAACAACAAACAATGATATTAAAAATATAATGTAACAAAACGATATAAATTTTTTTGGATTATTTTTAAATTTAATCGATGTTGATTTAACTCCAATTATTTCATCATCATTAATATCTTGATATCCGTATATTGTGTCGTAACCTAATGTCCAAAATGTGGCTCCTAAATAAAATATAATTGGTATAATAGAAACTTCATTTTGAATGGATATCCATGCTAAAACTAGACCGTAATTAAAAGTAATACCTAAAAAAAGTTGAGGCCAGTAGGTAAATCTTTTCATTAATGGATATGTAAAAGCCAATGGCATTGAAAGAAGAGCCATATAAATAGTAAATTTATTAAAATTTATCAAAACTAAAAACGCTATCAAACATAAGATTGAGGCATAAATTGCAGCATTAAATACTGAAATTTTTTCTGACGCGATTGGTCTATTTTTTGTTCTTTCGACTAACTTATCAATTTTTCGGTCACTTATATCGTTAACAATACATCCTGCTGATCTCATTAGAACAGATCCAGAAAAAAATAAAAATGAATAAATAAAATAGGTATTCAGAGATAGAGAAAAATCATATGAAATTGTTAAACCCCAAATGCATGGCCAGAATAGAAGCATGAAACCAATTGGTTTATTAAGTCTTGTTAATTCAACAAAAATTTTAACCTTTTCGGACATAATTTACTTGTAAATAACAAAGCGTAGATTCATAATCAAACTGATTCGCATGAATATTGATTACACTGTTACCGCATTAATGTTTCCCGCCATTCCTCTTATTATGGCTGTCTATAGTAACAGATTTCATACATTAAGTGGTTTGATTAGAAAAATACACGACGAATATGTTTTTGAAAAGCATACTCCTCCAGAGTGGAAGCAGCAGCTAATTAATTTAAATGATAGGGTAAAAAATTTAAGGATTACTATACTTTTTGCAGCATTTGGTTTCTTATTCAATATGCTTACAGTTTTTGCTCTTTATTTAGAGACATATTTTTTAGCTAGAATTATTTTTGGATCTTGTTGTTTATCCATGATGGTATCAATAATATTTTTTATAAGAGAAATACAAATCTCGACTAGAGCGTTAAGACTTCATCTTTCAGATATGGATGATCAATTTAAGGAATAATAACTGCTGGTCCAGTTAAAACTCTATTCTCTAAATCTATGTGAGCTTGTTTAGCTTCACTTAATTTGTATTTTTTAGATACCTCAATTTTTATTTTCCCCGATAGAACTGCATCAAAAACCAATTTAGCAGATTTTTCTAATTCATCTCTTGTAATTGTATAATGCATTATTGACGGTCTTGTAAAAAAAAGACCTTTTGTATTTATATGTTTTTTGACATCTATAGTGTGAACATATCCAGATGCATTTCCAAATGCTACCATCATCCCTCTAATTTTTAAACACTCTATTGATCCCTCAAAAGTTTTTGCTCCAACACCATCATAGACAACATCTATTCCGTTTTTACCTACTATTTTTTCAACTTCTTCCACAAAATTATGATCTGTATAATTGATGACATGATGACACCCATTTTTTTTTGCTATTTCAACTTTTTCTTTAGATCCGACTGTTCCAATGACTTCACATCCTAATGCATTAGCCCACTGGCATAATATTTGACCAACACCACCAGCTGCGGCATGAAATAAAACTTTATCTCCTTTTTTTACAGCATATGATCTGTGTAACAAATATTCTGAAGTTATTCCTTTTAATAAAATACAAGAAGCTATTTCATCCGAAATACCTTCTGGCACCGTGACTAATTTTTCTTCTGGCATTATTTGTTTTTCTGAGTATCCACTTATTGGAGCAGATGCATGACTTACTCGATCTCCAATTTTAAAAAGACTTACTTCAGAGCCAATTTCTTCAACTACTCCAGATGCTTCTAATCCAAGTCCACTTGGTAATTCAATCGGATACAAACCTGTTCGATGGTAAACATCAATATAATTTAGTCCAACTGACAAATTTTTAACAATCACTTCCTTTGGACCAGGTTTACCAATTTCAATATCCTTGTATTCTAAGACTTCTGGACCTCCAAACTTTTCAAATCTTATAGCTTTCATATTTACTTTACAAAATTACCATTATGATAATCATCAATTGCTTGAAGTATTTCTTGCTTGGTATTCATGACGAATGGGCCTCCTCTTGCAATCTGTTCTCCTATAGGTTTTCCAGATATTAGTAAAAATTTAGCGTTTGTTAAAGCAGTTACTTTCAAGTTTTCACCTTTAGATAATAAAATTAAAGTAGAGTCTTTAACACTTTCATGTTTATTGTTTCCAATTTCTATTTCACCGTCAATTAAATATATGAATGAATTGTGTGTGGATGGAACTTGATGATTAAAAATTTTACTCTCATTTAATTCTACATCAAAATAAATTGGATCGACATTGTGTTTTTTTATTGGACCTTCTGAATTTTCAAACTTTCCAGCTATTACTTTTATAAATTTATCATCATCTTTATGTGTACTCATTTTATCAGAGTCTATATAATGGTATTCTGGCTTGCTCATCTTTTCGCTAGCAGGCATATTAATCCATAATTGAAAACCATGAAGTTTTCCATCATTCATAGCTGGCATTTCAGAATGAATTATTCCACTGCCAGTTTTCATCCACTGCACATCTCCTGCAGTCATTTTTCCTTGACCACCTGTACTATCTTTATGTTCAAAACTCCCTGCTAACATGTATGTAACTGTTTCAATTCCTCTGTGTGGATGAGGAGGAAAGCCTGCAATATAATCATCTTTATTTTCTGATCCAAATTCATCTAACATTAAAAATGGATCATAGTAATTTGGTTCAACACCAATACTTCTTTTTAATTTAACTCCTGCACCATCTGATGCCGGTGTTGGATCTATAATTTTTTCTACTTCGATATTTATCATGTTGTTCATATAGGATATATCTAAATTAAATCAAGCAATTCTGATAAATTACTTATTTGCTGGTTAGGTTCAAAATCTAATTTATCAAAAATATTATTATTTCTATTCACCCAAACTGTGTTGTATCCATAATTCCCTGCACCAGAAACATCCCATGTATTAGCACTTAAGAATAAAACTTCATTCTTTTCAATATTATATTTATTTATTGGAAGATCATATACTTTTGAATCTGGTTTAAAAATACCAGCTTCTTCTACAGAAAAAATATCATCAAAAATATCTTTTAATTGATTGCTAATTACAAGTTCATTTAAAAGGTCAGGTGTACCATTTGATAGAATTGCTAATTTATAATTTGATTGTTTTAATTTTTTTAAAGCAACCCTTACTTCTGTAAATGGTGAAAGCACTTTATATAAATTTAATAGTTCTGATCTCATTGAATTATCAATATTGTAAAAATTCATAGATTTATCCAAACTATCTTCAGTGATTTGCCAAAAATCTTTGTGTCTTCTCATTAAACTTCTAAGCCAAGTATATTCAAGCTGTGTAGTTCTCCAATAATTAGCAAATCCTTCCCATTTATCTCCTAATTTTTCCTTACATTTTTCAGCTGCAGAATTAACATCAAATAGGGTGCCGTATGCATCAAATATGATTGCTTTAATTTTTTTCATAAATTAATTTAAATATAATGAGCAATATTAGAATATTTTATCCAGAAAAATTATCAATTAATTTAGAAACTAATTTAACTAAGTCTCAGTCACATTATTTATTGAAAGTAATGAGGATTAAACAAGGCGAGACCTTTTCAGTTTTTAATAAATCTGGAGAATGGAAGTCAATTGTAACTGAAATTTCAACAAGCAGCTTAAATTTCAAGGTTGTTGAACAATTAAGACAAAAAGATAAAGAGCAAGAAATCTGGTTAGCCTTCTCACCCATTAAATCAAATTATTTTAACTTCATGATACAAAAAGCAACTGAGCTTGGAGTAACAAAATTTGTACCAATTATTTCTGAAAGAACAATTGTTAGAAAAGTAAATAGCGAGAGATTAAATAAAATAATTATAGAGTCGTGTGAGCAAAGTAATAGAATAAATATTCCTTCAATTGAAAAACCTCAATCATTAGATAAATTCCTGTCTAACAATTCAGATATAAATTTAATTTTTGCAGATTTAAATACGAATAATAAAAAAATTAAAATTTCTAATTCAAAACCAAATTGTCTTTTAATTGGTCCTGAAGGGGATTATTCAGCAAGTGAAATTAAAAAGATTCTAAACTTTAAAGGTTCTCAATCGATAAAACTAAGTGATAACATTTTAAGGTCTGAAACTGCGGTTATATCCGCGTTATCTGTGATCAATTATTTACAAAATTGATAAATTGTCGCGAATTCTCTAGTATTTTTTATAATATTTTCGATCTATATAGAAAACAAATGAAGAAACTATTTTTTGTTTTTATAGCATTAATTTACTCAGTTGAGGCGTTTGCAAACCAACCAAAAAATTGGCAATTAGGTTTCCAAGAGCCTGCATCGCAAACTATGAGAGATATAGTTTGGTTTCATGACTATATGTTAGTACCAATCATAGTTGCTATAAGTGCGTTTGTTTTATTTTTAATGCTTTATGTGATGGTAAGATTTAGAGCATCGAGAAATCCTAATCCATCTAAAAGAACACATAATGTTTTAGTTGAAATTGTTTGGACATTAGTTCCTTGTTTAATCTTGATCGTGATGGCAGTTCCGTCATTTAAAGTTTTATATTCACAAGATGCAATTCCTAAAGCCGATGTAACTATTAAAGCAATTGGATATCAATGGTATTGGGGATACGAGTACCCAGATGAAAATATAATTTTTGATGCTTATATGATCGAAGAGAAGGATTTAAAAGAAGGTCAGCCAAGATTGTTAGCAACAGATAATGTAGTCGTTGTTCCAGTAAATAAAGTAGTTAAAGTTTTAATTACAGCAAATGATGTGCTTCATGCATGGGCATTACCAGCATTTGGAGTTAAAAGGGATGCGATGCCAGGAAGAGTAAATGAAACTTGGTTCAAAGCTGAAAAAGTTGGGACTTATTACGGACAATGTTCTGAGTTATGTGGAATTAAACATGCTTTTATGCCTATTGAAGTTAAAGTAGTTTCAGAAGAAGATTACCAAATTTGGCTTTCAGAAGCGAAGATAAAATTTGCAAAAGATGAAAATTTAATTAATAAAAAACTAGTAGCGAGTAAATAAAAATGAGTTCAGAAGCAGCACATATTCACGATCATCATACTCCAACAGGATGGAAGAGATGGGCATATTCTACAAATCATAAAGATATTGGAACAATGTATTTAATTTTTGCAATTATTGCAGGAGTTATTGGAACAGCTTTTTCAGTTTTGATGAGAATGGAATTAATGCACCCTGGTGATGATGTTTTAGGTGGTAACTACCATCTTTATAATGTTTTGGTAACAGGTCATGGATTAATAATGATTTTCTTTATGGTTATGCCAGCGATGATTGGTGGTTTTGGAAACTGGTTCGTGCCGATAATGATTGGAGCACCAGATATGGCATTTCCAAGAATGAATAATATTTCTTTTTGGTTATTGCCTGTTGCATTTATTTTATTACTTTCATCAATTTTTGTAGATGGACCTCCAGGTGCACAAGGTGTCGGTGGTGGCTGGACGATTTATCCACCTTTATCTTCTACTGCAGGCCAACCAGGTCCAGCAATGGATTTAGCAATTTTAAGTTTACACGTTGCAGGAGCTTCTTCAATTTTAGGAGCAGTTAATTTTATTACAACTATATTGAATATGAGAACGCCTGGAATGACTTTGCATAAGATGCCATTATTTGCATGGTCAATATTAGTTACAGCTTTTTTATTATTACTTTCGTTACCAGTATTAGCAGGAGCAATTACTATGCTTCTAACAGATAGAAATTTCGGTACAGCATTTTTTGATGCACAAACAGGTGGAGACCCAACATTATTCCAACATTTATTCTGGTTTTTTGGTCATCCAGAAGTTTATATTCTAATCTTACCAGGATTTGGAATGATCAGTCATATCGTATCTACGTTTTCAAAGAAGCCGGTTTTTGGATATTTAGGAATGGCTTACGCGATGGTAGCAATTGGAATTGTAGGTTTTGTTGTTTGGGCTCATCACATGTACACAGTTGGTTTAGATACTGATACTAAAGCGTATTTCTTAGCAGCAACAATGATCATCGCTGTCCCAACAGGAATTAAAATATTTTCATGGATAGCTACAATGTGGGGAGGATCTATATCATTCAAAACCCCAATGGTTTGGGCTTTAGGATTTATATTTTTATTTACAGTTGGAGGAGTAACTGGTGTAGTTCTAGCAAACGCTGGAGTAGATACTGCATTACATGATACTTATTATGTTGTAGCTCACTTCCACTATGTATTATCTTTGGGAGCTGTTTTTGCGATATTTGCAGGCTTCTATTATTGGTTTGGTAAAATGTCAGGGTATGAATATTCTGAGTGGATGGGACAACTTCATTTTTGGTTAACTTTCATAGGTGTAAATTTAGTTTTCTTTCCACAACACTTTTTAGGGTTAGCTGGAATGCCAAGAAGGTACGCTGATTATCCGGATGCATTCGCTGATTGGAATTATATTTCTTCAATCGGATCATATATTTCTGTAGTTGGCTTAGTGGTATTTTTCGCTAATTTAATCTACGCTTTTGCAAAAAAGAAAAAAGCAGCACAAAACCCATGGGGAGAAGGGGCCACAACATTAGAGTGGACAGTTCCATCACCACCGAATTTTCATACTTTTGACGAACTGCCAAAGTTTGAAGATTATGAAGGCACTGAAAAATCTAGTAGTTAGTAACGTCTTAAGATATAAAAATTAAAATGGCTACGACGTATTCTAAAGTAAAAAAATCATATTTCGAACTAGGTATTATTCCTGAATTATTAAAGTTAATGAAACCAAGAGTAATGTCTCTTGTTATTTTCACTTGTGCAGTTGGTCTGTTAACAGCTCCTACTTCAGTTTCATTTCAACAATCAGTGATTGGAATATTAATTGTAGCCTTTGGCGCTGGAGCAGCGGGAGCACTTAACATGTGGTATGAAGCCGACTTAGATAAACTAATGTCTAGAACTTGCTTGCGCCCAATTCCAAGAGGGAAGCTAAACAGAAACCAAGCATTATATTTTGGAACATCTCTGTCAGTTATTTCAGTTGTAAGCTTATACTTTGTTACAAATGCTTTATCAGCATTTCTATTATTGTTTACGATATTATTTTACGTATTTGTTTATACAATCTGGTTAAAAAGAAAAACTCCACAAAATATTGTTATAGGTGGAGCATCAGGAGCTTTGCCACCAGTAATTGGGTGGGCAATAGCAACAAATTCTATTTCATTGGAGTCTATTGCTTTTTTCTTAATAATTTTCTTTTGGACACCATCACACTTTTGGGCATTAAGCTTGTACAAAGCTGATGATTATAAAAAAGCAGGTATTCCAATGCTTCCAGTAACTAATGGAATTCAGGATACTAAAAAGAATATCTTAATTTATTCTTTGCTAATGATGCCTACAATTGTTTTCCCATATTACATTGGATTTGTCGGCGAAGTATTCTTAACACTTGGCTTACTTCTTACATTTTATTATAATTTAATTTGTTACCAGCTTTACAACTATAAAGCTGGAAAATTTAACATAAAGAAAGCTAGACATATTTTCAGCTATTCAATTATTTATTTATTTTTAATATTTGTTTTTTTCTTAGTGGATAAAATTTTATGATAGTTAAAGATCAAAAATTAAAAAAGAAAAATTTATGGACAGCAGTTGGCTTGGTTGCATTTATAGTTTTCTTATTCATTTTCACACTATTTAATATTGGAGTATTTGAAAGACCTCTATGATTAAAAAAAATACTTTAACTCCACTAATTCTAGCAGGAATTTTTGTCTTTATGTTGGGATTGTCTTTTGCAGCTGTCCCTTTATATGATTTATTTTGTAGAGTTACTGGCTTTGGTGGAACCACACAAATATCGAAAGAGGCTCCTAATATAGTTTTAGATAAAAAAATAAATGTAAGATTAGACACCAACGTTAATAGTGCTCTTGATTGGAATTTTGATGTTGATCAAAAAACTATGGACGTTCAGCCTGGCAAGGTATACAGAATTAAATTTAAAGTAGAAAACACAGGAGATGAAATTTCATCTGCTGTAGCTACATATAATGTTTCTCCATCATCATTTGGAGCATATTTTAATAAATTAGGCTGTTTTTGCTTTGAAAAACAAACACTAAATCCAGGGGAAAAGGCAAGTTACACCCTAGTATTTTACCTAGATCCAGAATTAGTAAATGATCCAAAAACATCTAGAGTTGAAGATGTTACTATGTCATATACTTTTTTCTCATCTGAATATTATAAAAAAGAAAAAAAAGAGAGTTAAAATAAATGTCTGCATCTGGTCAAAAACATGATTATCATTTAGTTGACCCTAGTCCTTGGCCTTTAGCTACATCTATAGCAACACTAGTTACAGCTGTTGGATCCGTTTATTATTTTCATAGCAAAGTTATGTGGGCGATGGTTTTAGGTTTTTTACTTATAATTTATTGTGCATTTATGTGGTTCAGAGATGTTGTAATCGAAGCTGAGCACAAAGGTCATCATACACCTGTTGTTCAAATTCATCACAGATATGGAATGACATTATTCATAGCGTCTGAAGTAATGTTTTTTGTTGCATGGTTTTGGGCATACTTTGATGCAAGTTTGTTTCCTAATGAATTCATGGGAAATGTATGGCCACCAAAAGATATTGAAACTTTTGATCCATGGGACATCCCACTTATAAATACTCTTGTCCTACTTTTATCTGGTACAACAGTAACTTGGGCACACCATTCTTTATTAGAGGATGATAGAAAAGGATTTATAAATGGTCTAATCTGTACAGTAATTTTAGGAGCATTTTTTACGTTATTGCAAATATACGAATACCAACACGCTACATTTAGTTTTTCAGGTCATATTTATGGAGCTACATTCTATATGGCCACAGGGTTTCATGGTTTCCACGTTTTAGTTGGGACTATTTTTTTAGCGGTTTGCTTATGGAGAGGTAAATTAGGACATTTTACTAAAGAACATCACTTTGGTTTCGAGGCTGCTGCTTGGTACTGGCACTTTGTTGACGTTGTCTGGTTATTCTTATTTGCAGCTATTTACATTTGGGGAAGTTAATAGTTCTTGAAAAATAAGCTATCTTTTTCAATTTTTGTATACTTTTTTATTTTAGTTTTTTTGGCATTAGGTACTTGGCAAATTATAAGATTAAACTGGAAGCTTGATTTAATAAATTCAATCGATCAATCTTTAAAAAGTGATCCAGTAGAATTTAATGGAAGTAATCCAATTAACTTTAAAAAAATCAAATTTGAAGGAATATTAGATAATTCAAAAATAATTTATTTATATTCCTTAAATGAAAAAGGTGAGCCAGGATTTGACATTGTAAATCCAGTTAGTATTAACAATAAAAGCTATTTAATAAATCGGGGTTGGGTTCCAAGAGATTTTAAATCTAAAAAGTATGTTTCAAATGAAAGTAAATTTGAGGGAGTTTTAAAATTAAAAAGCAAATTTAATTATTTCAAGCCAGATAATGACATAAGTAAGAATTATTGGTTCACGCTTAAAGATGAAGATTTATTGACCTATACAGGTAAAGAATTTTCTCCATTCATTATCAACAATATTAGCAAGCAGGAAGGAATTTATCCTCATTCAAAACAAATTGGAGCCAATATTTCAAACAACCACTTAAAGTATGCTCTTACATGGTTTTCATTAGCTGTTTCCATTTTTTTAATATATTTATACTTTAGAAAAAAAAATTACTGATGGAATATATAAGCACTAGAAATAATTCAGATCATTTTTCATTTAAAAACGTATTTCTGAAAGGCTTAGCTGATGATGGAGGCCTTTTTGTGCCAAAGTCAATCAAACCATTTAGTAAAGATGAACTAAACAAACTAAGTAGTTTTAATTACAATGAATTAGCAGCTGAAGTAATTTTACCATTTATTGGTGATTTTATGACCAAAGAAGAGTTAATTTCAATAGTATCAAAATCTTACTCAAATTTTAGAGCAGAGGATGTTGTAAAAATCTCTGATTTAGGAAAATTAAAAGTCTTAGAACTTTATCATGGCCCGACACTTGCTTTTAAAGATATTGCAATGCAATTAATAGGAAATTTCTATCAATATCATTTAGGAAATGAGCAAAAAAAAATTAATATTATTGTAGCAACTTCAGGAGATACAGGTGCAGCTGCTATTGATGCTTTAAAAGGCAAAAAGAATTTAAATATTTTTGTATTACATCCAAATAACAGAATTTCACCAGTGCAAAGAAGACTGATGACAATCCATGAAGAAAAAAATGTTTTCAATATTGCTATTGAGGGGAACTTTGATGACTGTCAAAATTTAGTTAAAGCAATGTTTAATGATGAAAAATTCTCTAGCTCTATTAATATGTCAGGTGTTAATTCAATTAATTGGGCAAGAATTGTTGCTCAAGCTGTTTATTATTTTTATGCTTATTTTAAAATAGGCAATGGACAGCCTCTGTCTTTTTCCGTCCCGACTGGAAATTTTGGAGATATTTATGCTGGTTATTTAGCAAAGAAACTCGGTCTTCCAATTGATAAACTTATTGTAGCTACAAACAAAAATGACATACTTCATAGAGCAATTTCTGGTGGAGATTATACTCAAAAGAAAGTTGAGGAAACAAATACTCCTAGTATGGATATCCAGATAGCAAGTAATTTTGAGAGACTTTTATACGATGTTAAAGACTGTAATTCAGATGTTATTAAAGATGTGATGAGTAAGATAAAAAATAATACTTATCAAATCGAAAATAGTGACTTAGATAAAATAAAAAAGAATTTTACATCTGAAATGTTAGATGAAAACGAAACTATTCAAATGGTAAAAGATATAAATAAAGAATATAAAGTTGTAGTTGATCCACATACTGCAGTTGGTATTGGTGCTGCAAAAAAACTTGGATTTGAAAAAAATTGTGTTGTTTTATCAACAGCACACCCATGTAAATTTCCAAAAGCAATAAAAGATGCAATCTCAAAAACTGAAGAATTACCAGATAGTCTTAAATACGTTTATGATAGAGAAGAAAAATTTGAAGTTCTTTCAAATGATATTGACAAAGTCAAAGATTATGTAATGAATTCAATATGAAACTAAATATAAAAGATCAAATACCTGGTATAGAAATATTTCATTTAGTAGATGGACAACCAAAAATTAGTAATATCATAGAAATATTAGGTAAAGGAAAAATTATTTTATTTGGATTGCCTGGTGCCTTTACCTCAACTTGTTCAAAACTTCATCTTCCTGGATATGTTGCTAATGCCGATAAAATAAAAGCTAAAGGAATTGAGAATATATTTTGTATATCAGTAAACGATCCCTATGTTATGAATGCTTGGGGAGAAGCAAATAATGCTACAAATAAAATTAAGATGTTGTCAGACCCATATTTGTTATTCACAAAAGCAATTGGAGCAGAAGTAGATAGAAATTCAAAAGGAATGGGTATTAGATCAAATCGTTATGCGATGGTAATTGAAAACTTAGAAGTGATTAATATTCAAGTTGAGAAAGAAACTAAACAATGTGGTTTGTCATCAGCAGAGGGTGTCTTAGAAATTTTGTAAATTATCTAATTTACAGGAATAACGAAGCTTGCGGGGTATGTTCTGTGCTTATCAGTAATAGAATCAGTAATACCTAAATCAAAAAATACAACACTACCTGCAAGTTTACCGGACTCAATCTCACTAGGTATACTTCCGAAACCTGTCTTTCCATCTGCAGTTTTACAATTAAATTTTAGTGCATCATCTGATCTTCTAACCATTGGCTGAGAAGGAATTTTAACATTTAAAGAAACTCTTTTATTTGATAATTGACATTCACCGCTGCTTCCATCAGAAAAAGATAATGCTACTGGGACATTAGCATCGTTAACTATTGTTGCGCACGAAGTTAGAAATAAACTAATCAAACAAGCAGCTATTAATCTCATAAATTCATCTTAAATATATAATTTCAATAATTCAACAATTAATTTTTAGCAATCTCTCTTGCAAGAATATCAACCTCGTTATTTATTTTATCTGTTGAATGTGCTTTTACCCAGCTCCATTTAATCTCAAATGTATTTGAAAGATTATCTAATTCAGTCCAAAGTTCTTTATTCTTAACTTCTTTTTTATTTGCTGTTTTCCAACCATTTTTTTTCCAATTATGTATCCATTCAGTTATTCCAGATTTTACATATTTAGAATCTGTAAATATTTGAACTTTGCTTCCTTTTGGAATTTTTTTTAAAGCTTTAATTGGCGCAAGTAATTCCATTTGATTATTTGTTGTTTCTTTTTTGCTTCCTTTAATTTGAGTTTTCCTTCCATTTTCAATAATAATTGCAGCCCAACCACCATTTCCTGGATTTCCAATGCATGAACCATCTGTGTAAATTTTAATCATCAAGAATAATCCTTAAATGTTCTCAGATTTCTATGAAAGTTTAACTTATCTATATACTCCTTTGGATCTTTAATTTTAATAATAGCTTGTTTAGGAGTATTTAAATAATCATAAGATCTAGTCAAAAGATATCTTAAAGCCGATCCTCTACATAATGTATTTAAATTTTTTTTTTCGATTTCACTTAATTTTCTAACAGATTGGTAGCCCTTTAATAAATTAGAAGATCTTTTTTTGTCTAATACAAATTTTCTATTTTTCTTTTTAAAGCATAAAGCATTAATGCAGGTTGCTAATTCATAAGATAGAAAATCATTAGCTGAAAAATAAAAATCTATAAATCCATGAAATTTACCTTTATTGAAAAAAATATTATCAATAAATAGATCGCTATGAATTATTCCATTTGGCATTTTTTTAGGCCATTTTTTTTTGAGATCTTTCAAATCATCTTTCATTAAATCTTTTAGGTTTTTTGACAATTTATTAATTTTATTGTCTATTTTATTCAGAATTGATCCCCATGAATTAATTGATAGAGAATTTTTTCTATACAATTTTAATTTTTTTGAAGCCTCATGAAGTAGTGCAGCATTTTTTCCAACTATAAAACAATCTTTACTATTTAGCTGATCTTTATCTTTTCCTTCTAAGAAACTTACAATACAAGCTTTTTTATTTTTTAAGTTAAATAAATATTTACCTTTTTTGTCTTTTATAGGAACTGGACATTTTACTTTTAATCTAGATAGACCAGACATAAGATTTACAAAAAATGGAAGATCTTTTTTCTGAACTCTTTTTTCGTAAATAGTTAAAATATATTTATTTTTCTGTGTCTTCAAAAGGAAGTTGGTATTTTCGATACCTTTTTTTATACCTGAATATTTGTCTATTTTTCCAATATTGTATTTCTTCTCGATAAATTTTATCTGCTTGTTGTTAATTTTAGTATAAACAGCCATTAATTTAATTTTCCAGGAATTTTAAAAGTTATATTTTCCTTTACAATTTCAACTTCTTCAATGTTTACTGTAAATTGATTTTTTAACTCTGCAATAAACTTTTCAACAAGTATTTCTGGAGCTGAAGCACCTGAGGAAATTCCAATCGTATTACATCCTTTAATCTTATCTATTGGCACCGGACTTTCTGAATGTATTAACTCAGCAGAATTGCAACCAGAATTTTTAGCAACCTCAACTAATCTTACAGAGTTAGATGAATTTCTACTTCCTATAACAAAAAACATATCACATTTATCTGCTATTTCTTTAACTGCTGATTGTCTATTTGTTGTTGCATAACATATGTCATCTTTTTTAGGCTCTTTAATATCTGGGAATTTAGATTTTAGAGCTGCAATTATATCTTTGGTATCATCTACTGATAGTGTTGTTTGAGTTATGAAAGATAGCTGTTTATTTGAAATATTTTCATACTTATTTGCATCCTCAATATTTTCAATCAAATCTATTGAACCTTTTGGTAATTGACCCATGGTTCCTATGACTTCTGGATGGTTTTTGTGTCCTATTAATAATATATGATGACCTTGTTTGTTTAAGTTTTCTGCTTCTCTATGCACTTTAGATACCAGAGGACACGTTGCATCTACAAACATCATATTTAAATTAGAAGCTTCCTCTGGGACAGATTTTGGTACTCCATGTGCTGAGAATATAACTGGTCTAGACTTATCTTTGATTTCATCTAATTCTTCAACAAATATCGCTCCTATTTTTTTTAAACTTTCTACAACATGTTTGTTATGTACAATTTCGTGTCTCACATAAACTGGCGCACCAAATTTATCTATACTCTTTTTTACAATCTCAATTGCTCTATCAACTCCTGCACAAAATCCTCTTGGTGCAGCCAAATAAATTTTTAAATTTTTGTTACTCATTTTCATCCTTTTTAAAAAACGGAATTAAAAATACTATACAAGCAATAAAAAAAAACAGGCTTCCAAACATGGCCCAAAAACTTCCTACACTTGAGATGATAAAACCAATTGCAGAAATAATGAACAATATCCAACCAATTAGATTTATAGTTTTGTTTTTCATTTTTTTTCTACCATCAATTCGAGTAAAATGTGAGGAAAGGTCAATGAAGCCAATCCAACAAATATTATTTTAATAATACTTTCATCTATACCAAATTTTTCTGAAATAAAATAAAAAACTATTAAATACATTATTGCTGTAATTACTGTAAGTGGAATAATTTTTCTTAAAAAAATTGGAAATCCTTTTATCAAATTTTTATTTATTTCACTAATTAAACTCAATGAGTGTCTTATAGAATGAAGAAAACAGAAATAAATTGTGAAAGCTAATATAGGGTTAAAAAAATAGTTTAAAATAATTATTGAAAAACTATCTAAAAAAAGAATTGATCTTAAATCATTATTATTACCTCTATATATAACAAAATTACTTAGCACTGATAATATAACTAAAAGAATTAAAAAATTATTAGCCATAATATTTTCGTCTATTGAAAAATTTAACATCTTAAAAATTTCGATTGTCTCAGCTTTATGAAACAGTAAGGGTGCTGAAATAACTAATGATCCTTTAATAAAATAAAAAAAATCTAAAAAATTGACATTTTTTGTTTCAATAAAGTCACTATCCTCTTTGCCAAAATGATATGCTGCAACTATTAAAAAAAGCGAAAGCAACAATATTGGACTTAAAATCCAAATTAAAATAACAAAAACAGCAATACCTATATAAGTTATATAGAACACTTCTGTATTTTTAATTTTATAAATTTTTAAAAGTTTTTTACCCTTTTCATGATCCAGCGCACCGTGAGAGATACCAATTGTAAGAATTAAAAAAAAACTAAAAAATATAAACGAATTATCTCTCATTACCTCAAAGGCAGAAAAAAAAATACAGATATTAAAAAAAATAATAGAATGAAAAAAATTTATTTTGTTGATCATTATTTAAATACAGCTTTAATAAAAACCCATTTTGGCATCTTTAATATAATCGATAAGTCCTCGAAAATATTACTTTTATTGGAAAGGAAATTTATTACTGTTTTTGACTTGCTTTTAAACATTTTGAAGAAAATATTTGGCATGATCTCAGGCTTTTCAGCTAGGACTTTCAAAAAAACATTATCTAAAAACTTATACTTACTTTTTATATTGAAAGCTCGAGTTTGGGTTATTTTATCAATGTTTTGGGTAATATATTCTGCTTGTTCTTGAATATTTAGGAAAGTATAGCCAGTACTTAAACGCGTCATACCTCCAGCAGTTCCAATATTAATCGTATTTTTGTCGTTTTTAAATTTTGGATAAAATAATGGTATGGCCCCAACTTCTTTATAATTAATTTTATACTTTTTTAATTTTAAAGTGTTTTCGATGTAATCTGTAATTTGTTTATCATAATCTTTTTCACTATCATCTTCCATTTTTGAAAGCCACGTAGTTTCGATTAAAGCTGATTTTTTTGAATAGGGTAGTGTATAGAAAAAATGAACACTTTTTTTTTGATCGCAATCAAAGTCCATTAAATTCATTATTTGATCATCAAAAAAATCTTTTTCAGTTTCAATCTCAACGCCTTGAAAGTGTTGCCATAAATTAGAATCTTTATTCTCAAGATTTGGCAGACTGTTAAATAAAATTGCGTTTTCTGTATTCACTTCACTAATATCTTTAAAGAATTGAATATTAGGATTTTTATTGATTTTATTTAAAATTTTTTTGTAGAATAGTCCACTATCAATACTTTCGTAAGGAGTTTCTTTACAATCTTTATATTCAACATTTCCTTTAAAATTGATTGTATAATCTTTCCATCTTTTTTTTACACAGTCATCAAACTTGTGAGGTACAGTTTTCCAATATGACCAAGTTTTATCTCTTTTATATTCATCTCTTTTTTCAATAATTGCTAAAGTCTTATTTTTAAGTTTATCGTGATACTCTAACTCATAAGCCAATGTTAAACCTGCACAGCCACCTCCAATAATTATGTAATCAAAATCTTTCATTATACTCGATATCTTGCATTATTATCTCATGCTCTTTTATTGTAAGTTTTTTATCTTCTTTTACAAAATATAATTTAATTAAATCACCAATAGATAGCACTGTATGTAAGACTTTTCCCAAATTGTTTACATAAATTTTTCCTGATTTATTATAATTTTCTAAGTTTCCTTTTTTTAAGATTTCATTTCCAATTTGTCTGTATACTCGTCTTGCAACCAAAATCGAAAATCTTAAAAAAAATGGAATTTTTTTAATTGATATAAAAGAATTATTATAAAATTTGTCAGCGATTTTTAGAATTCTTTTAATTTCATCAAAATTCTTTTTTATATAAAACCTATTATTGCTTTCATCTTCAATAACATCTCTTGAAATATTAGTTAATTGCATTGCAATACCTAAGTCAATCGCTCCTAAAAGTGCTGATTTTTCTTTGACATTTAAAATTTTTGCCATCATTAATCCAACTGTTCCAGCCACTCTATATGAATAAACATATAGATCTTTGTCAGTGTTGATTTCTACTTTTGATTTTATATCAGCCTCGACGCCATCGAATAAATCATCAATTATTTTTTGTGATATTCCAAATTTATTTATTAAAGCCCACATATTTTTAATTATTTCGTTATTTTCATTTTTTAATTTGAAATCTTCTTTGAAAGTATTGAAATTTTTTAATTTCGTATCAAGATCACCTTTTTCATCTGCTATATTGTCTATGTATCTACAAAAATCGTACAAATCAGAGCAATCAGAGTAGACTTGTTTTGGTAAAAAGAAACCTGCCCAATTAAAAGATTTAGCGTATATCGACAAATAATTTTGTTCATTCATTACAAAATTTTATCTAAGACCTTTGCGGATGATAGGACCCCTGGAACACCAGCTCCAGGATGAGTGCCTGCTCCAACAAAATATAAACCATCATAAACCTCAGATTTATTATGAAATCTAAAGTATGCTGATTGAGAAAATTTTGGCTGAATTGAAAAACCAGAGCCATATTTTGTGTTTAATTCATTCTCAAAATAATCAGGAGTTAAATAAAAATCATCTACAATATTTTCTCTTAAGTTAGGTAATAAACTTTTTTCCATTTTATCTATCACAAGTTTTTTTAGATTCTCTCCTTCGATTGACCAGTTTATTCCTGATTTATTATTAGGTACAGGCACTAATACATAAAAGCAATCATGGTCTTTTGGTGCCATGCTCGAATCTGTTGCGGTTGGTCTGTGTAGGTAATAACTTATATCGTTATTTAATTTTTTGTTTACAAATATATCATCCAAGTGTTCTTTGTACTTATCGCCAAACTTTATAGTATGATGTTCAACATTTTCGTATTTTTTCTTTGTTCCAAAATAATAAACAAACAATCCCATTGAATATTCCATTCTATTTATCTTCCAATTAAATAAGGTGTTATATTTTTGATTATTTAGCATTTTTGAATAAACACCGGGAGGATCTGCGTTACAAACTACGTTATCTGCTTTAATTTCTTTATCTTCACTTGTCACAACCCCGACAACTCTTTTATTTTCTGTAAGCAAGTTTTTAACTTCTTTACCTTTAATAATTGTAACATCTTCTTCTAACATCAATTTCTCAAAACCTTTTATGATTTGTCCCGTTCCACCCATAGAATAATGAATTCCCCATTTTTTTTCTAAATACAAAATCAATCCATATATAGAGGTTGTAGTAAAAGGGTTTCCACCCACCAATAATGGGTGCATACTAAATAGCCTTCTTAGTTTTTCATTTTCAATAAAACCACTAACCAAAGAATAAACAGATTTATAACTTTTTAAACTTAGCAATGCAGGAATTTGCTTAAACATAAATGAAGGTTTATCAAATGGCACATCTGATAATTCTGAATAACCTTTATCAAATATTTTTTTTGTAAATTTAAGTAAATTTCTGTAACCTACAACATCTTTATGATTGATTAATGCAATTTGTTCTTCCATTTTCCTTTCATCTGCCGAATAATCAAAATGGCTTCCATCTTCAAAAACAAATCTGTACCAAGTATCCAAATCTTTTATTTTTATGTAATCATCTGGATTTTTATTAAAAAGTTTAAAAATTTCATAAATTAAATAAGGAGCGGTTATTACAGTTGGTCCGCCATCATAAGTAAACCCATTACTTTTAAATACTCTCGCTCTTCCACCTAAATCTTTTTGTTTTTCAATTAAAGTAACTTTATGACCTTTTGCTCGAAGTCTAAGAGCTGCCGCCATACCACCAAAACCTGATCCAATTACAATGGAATTCATATTTTTTAATTTACATTATTTTTATAAAATTTGATAAACTATCTTAGTTTAAGAACTGATTTTCTTTAACTCTGTCTTTGTTTCTTCAAGATTTTTATTAAACAGGTTATCAAGTTTAGACTTATCAACAGATGTAGTAATAATTTTTTTTACAGATTCTACAGCAATATTAATTGATGTATCTTTAATTTCTTTAATGGCATTATCCTTCATTTGAGAGATTTTAGTTTCTGCTAGACTTTTCTTGAGTTCAGCTGATTTATGAAATTTATCATTCATTTCAATTACAAATCTTTCAGTTTCATCTTTTGACTGCTGCATAATCTTTTCACTCTCAATTTTTGCAGTATCCAGCTTCTTTTGCGCCTCATCCAATAGTCTTTTAGATTCAGCTCGCAGTTTTTCACTTTCATCAATTTCATTTTTGATATCAGTAATCATTTTGCTTAATAAATTATTAACATTTTGCGGAACTTTTAAATAAATTAGCGCTCCAAAAAATATTACAAAAGATACTGCTACCCAAAATGTTGCATCAAATGCCATTACGTTTTTCCATTTCTTTTTTAGAAAGATCTTCAACTATGGCTGAAAGACTACTTTTATTTATATCTTCACCAATTAATTGTTTAACTAGATCGGAGGATGTCTCAATTGCAATTTTAGTAACTTTCTCTTGAGAAGTTTTTTTTAATTGGTCTATTTCTTCTTCAGCTTTTATTATTTCTTTTTCGATATCCTTTTCTAAAGATAATCTTTTATTGTTTATATCGTCCAAAACTTTTTGTCTTTCACTATTAAAGAAGTTTTTTGCTTCGATTTTTGTATCATTGATAATTTTATCAAATTCTTTAACTTTTTTTTCAGTTTCTTCCCGTTGCTTGTCTGCAGTTTCAATATTCTCTAAAATTTGTGATTTTCTGGTTTCAAGATTGTTACTAATCTTTGGTAGTATGAACTTAGATAAAATTATAAACAATAATCCAAAAGTAAGTACTAACCAAAAAATTTGAGATATCCAAAACTCGGGATTAAGCTGGGGCATACCTCCACTCTCAGCACTTTGAGCGCTATAAGTAAAGATAAGACTTAAAGCTAAAAATTGAAAAATTATCTTTTTCAACATTAATTAAAACGCGAAAAGAATAATTAATGCAACAACTAATCCAAATAAACCAGTCGCTTCCGCTAATGCAAAGCCTAATAGCAAGTTTGGAAACTGCTTTTGAGCTGCAGATGGATTTCTCATTGCACCTGAAAGATAATTTCCAAAAATTATCCCAATTCCAACTCCCGCACCCGCAAGTGCAATTGCTGCTAGTCCTGCTCCTATCATTTTTGCTGCTTCTAATTCCATTATATCCTCCTTATGTTAATTAATGGTGTAAATTTAATGCATCATTTAAATAGATACATGTTAAAATTGCAAATACATATGCTTGAAGAAAAGCAACTAATATCTCCAAACCTGTTAATGCAACTGAAAAACCTAGTGGTAGCCAGCCTCCAACAATTCCTAAGCTAACTACGAAACCTCCAAAAACTTTCATCATCGTATGGCCTGCCATCATATTTGCAAACAATCTAACTGATAAACTAATTGGTCTACTTAAGTATGAAATTATTTCTATAACAACTATTAATGGCAATAAAACCATTGGAACTCCACTTGGCACAAAAAGTTTTAAGTATCCAAGTCCATGTTTAATAAATCCAATTATTGTTACTCCTATAAATATAAATGCTGCTAATACAAAAGTTACAATGATATGGCTAGTGACAGTAAAAGAGTATGGTATCATTCCAAACATGTTACAAAATAAAACAAACATGAATAAGGAAAATATAAAAGAAAAGTAAGGCTTAGCTTTTGATCCCGCAGTATCACTTATCATTTTTGAAATAAAAGAGTAACTGAGTTCTGCAAGTAATTGTATTTTATTTGGTATGATAGATCTCTTCGTACCCAAATTAAAAATAATTAATATTGCTAGTGAGCTTATGACCATAAACAAACTCGCGTTTGTGAATGAAATATCTATGTTATTTATTTTAATTTCTGGACCAATTCGGTACACGTTGAATTGGTACATTGGGTTTGCTGCCATTTGCCTACTATTTTTGCATTTTTTTTGCTGATCTAATAACGTTCATAATTCCAGCTACTACACCAATAAAAAAAAATATTAAAATTAACCAGGGTTTAGTACCAAACCAATTGTCTAAAATAAACCCAATAATTGTCCCAACAGCCACTGCAGATACCAATTCCGTGCTCATTTTGAAGGCTGATCCCATACTTGAGCCTTTATTTTCCTTTTCAGATTTTTTGTCTTTATCGGTTTTATTTTTTGCAATTTTTAGGCGAGTTTTAAACTGGTCTTCATCCATTATTAAGCAACCATACTCTCTGCTTTTTGAAGATCTACGGCAACTAGTTGACTAATTCCTTTTTCTGGCATTGTTACGCCGTATAGTCTGTCCATTTTAGACATGGTTAGAGCGTGGTGAGTTACAATAATAAATCTTGTAGATGTAATTTTAGTTAGTTCCATCAAAAGATTGCAAAATCTTGTGACATTCGCATCATCTAGAGGTGCGTCTACTTCATCGAGAACACATATTGGAGCTGGATTAGTAAGAAACACTGCAAAGATTAAAGATAAAGCAGTCAGGGCTTGTTCACCTCCAGATAATAAAGTTATTGATTGTAATCTTTTTCCTGGCGGACTTACCAACATTTCTAATCCTGCATCTAAAGGATCATCAGAGTCTACTAGTTCTAGTTTTGCACTACCTCCATTAAATAGTTTGGTATAAACTTCATTGAACTTTCTATTCACTTTTTCAAAAGCATCTAGAAGTCTTTCCCTACCTTTCTGATTGAGTTCAGTAATACTTTCTTTTAACTTTATAATTGCAGTTACTAAATCTTGTCTATCTTTTTCCATTTTCTTAATTTCATCTTCATATTTTGAAGTCTCTTCGTCTGCTCTTAAGTTAACCGAGCCTAATTTTTCTCTTTCTCTTTTTTTTTCATCAAGCAATTCCTCTTGTGTTACTGTATCTGGATATTCAGATGCATCTTTTAAATTTGAAAAATTAAGTATCTCATCTTCTTTTAAATTAAGTTCTGTTGATACTCTTTCTAACAAATCATTTCTTCTTTTATTCAAACCATCGATTGTTGCTCCAGAGCTTGCTTTTCGCTCTCTTATTTCAATAGACTCTTCCTTTGTTGTATTAAGATTGCTTCTTAATTCGTTGATCTCTTTATCTAGTTCATCTATTAATATTTCATTATCACTTTTTTCCTTTTCAGAAATTCTTAAACTTTCAGATATTTGTCCTTTTCTTTCAGCTTGTGTTTGAGGTTGTTTTTCTAGGCTATCTAATTTTTTTTGTTGAGTATCTTTTCTACTATTTAATTCATTAATCATTTTTTCAGAATTTACCAATAAGTTTTTCCAACTTTCTATTTCTTGGTCAATTATTTTAATTCTTTCACTTCTCTTAATTGATTCTTTTTTAATATTTTGATTTGTACTAAATGCTTCAGCGTATTCTTCTTGTAGACTTTTGATTTCTTCGTTTTTCTTAGTTACTGTTATCGCTAAATCGTTGTCATGCATTTCATTAATTTTCATTTTTAAAAATGAAAGATTTATTTTGCATTCATCTATTAAATTAGTTGCACCGTTAATATTGTTCTCTGATAGCATTTCTTTTGCTTTCTCTAACTGCTCACTTGCTAAATCGATAGTTTCTGAGTTCTTTTTTAGAGTATCAAGATTTAAATTTTCTAGTATTCTTTCTAATTTATCTTGCTCATCTTTTAATTTACTTTTTGCATTTACAAGATCTAAACCAGACAGTTTTTCAGTTTCATAATATTTTGAATCAACTGTAATTAAATTTTCTTTTTCTTCTCTAAGTCTTTTTTCATTAGAGTTTGCATCAATGATTATGCTTTTTTCTCTAACAATATCCTCATCTATTACACTTAAAGCCTTTCTAATTGATTGTATTTCATCATTAACCCTGTCTTTTTCTTCATCTAAACTCTTTAATTCTAAATTTAATCTTTGTATTTTTGACAAGTTTTCTTGATTTTTTTCTCTTATAGGATTTACATTCTTATTCTTTTCAATAATCTTCATGCTTAAATCTTCTAATTTATCATTGAAGGACTTAACTTGATCATCAGCCTCATTGTTGATCTCATTCTCTACTCTAATTTCATTATCAATTTCTAAAAGACGTAAATAATATAAACCTGCCTCAACTTTTTTTATTTCTTCAGAAATAGATTTATATTTTGCAGCCTCTTCAGCTTGCTTTTGCAAATTTGCTAATTGTCTTTCCTGTTGTCTTCTTAATTCATCTGCCCTTTTTAAATTATTTTCTGCCGCACCCAATCTTAACTCTGCTTCGTGTCGTCTAACATGTAAACCTGCTATACCAGCTGCTTCTTCTAAAATAGCTCTTCGATCAGAAGGTTTTGCTGTGACCAATGCTCCAATTCTACCTTGACTAATAATCGAAGGTGAATGAGCACCTGTTGACAAATCTGCAAAAAACATCTGAGCATCTTTAGCTCTAACTTCTTTTCCATTTATATAAAATTTTGAGCCCTTATCTTTTTCTATTTTTCTTCTTATTTCAATTTCATCGAGCTCATTATATTGTAGAGGACCATCTTTGTTATCATTTGATAAACTCACTAAAACTTCTGCAATATTTTTTGATGGTTTGTTTGAAGTTCCGGAAAATATTACATCTTCCATTCCTGAACCTCTCATACTTTTTGCTGATGTCTCACCCATGCACCATCGCAACGACTCCACTATATTTGATTTACCACAACCGTTTGGACCAACTATCCCAGTCAAACCTTCTTCAATCAGGAAATTTGTTTTTTCAGCAAAAGACTTAAATCCATTTAGTTGGATTTTTTTAAATTCCATTCACTGACTTATATCAGTTTTTCTATGTATTTTTTTAATTTTTTGTAGTTTGAGTGATTTTCAAACTTTTTTCCGTTAATTATGACTGTAGGTGTAGAACTCACTTTGTACTTTTTAACACCTTCGATTCGGTCTTCTAAAATATGATCCTCTATTTTTTTATCCGCCAAGCACTTATCAAAATCAAGATTATATTCAGTATTATCAATAAATTTTTTCATTGCTTGATTAGCTTCTAATTCATTTTTTCCCTTGATCCACTTATCTTGATTTAAGTAAAGGTGATGCAAAATTTCATGCTCACCATCATTTCTACAATGCGCTAATTTAGTTGCATTAAATGCAATGATATCTAATGGAAAGCTTTTAAATTCTATTGAGATCAATCCTTTATCAATAAAATCTTCTTTTAGTTTAGGATAAATATTTTTATGAAAATTTGCACAAAAACTGCATGTTAAAGATTCAAAAACCATTAACTTAACTTTTGAGTCCGCATTCCCTACTAAAATTGGTTTAACTTCAGAATTAGCATTAATGAAATTAAAAAAGATTAAAATTGATACAATTATTATTTTTTTCATTTTATCTTAAAGTGCTTACTAAGCTCTAAAAGTGAATTCTTTATTTTGTTATTTTTAATATTATTTATGCTCTTTATATGTTTATTTTTTGTCGCATTAATAGCGGTATTTTTATAGCTTTCTTCAATTTTTCCATCAAATGTATTCAATTTAATGTCATCTAAAACATGATAGCCAAAAAAAACATTAATTTTTTTTATTATTTCTTTTTTAGAATACTCAAGATCAACTTCATTTCCCCTCTTTACCAAAATATTTAAATGACTGCCCGACGACTTATTTGAACTTTTATATGACTTAGGAAAGCTTACTTTAAATAAATCTTTACCTACTAAATATTTCCAATTATCTAAAGTTTCATTATAAATTTTACCTTTTTTACTAATTATTCTTTTTGCTTCTGTGGGTAAAGTATCTTTAAAAGATCTTAAACCTTGAATGGAGTTATATCTCTGCTTAGTATTATATTTTTGACTCATATGAATAATAAAAACATACCAAATAAAATTCTACTTTGGTACGATAATAATAAAAGAATTTTACCTTGGAGAAAAAAAGTTTCTCAGAGGCAAAAAGAATATTTTACGTTTGTTAGTGAATTTATGTTACAGCAAACTCAAGTAAAAACTGTCATTCCTTATTTTAAAAAATTTGTAAAACAAATTCCAACCTTTCAATCATTGGCAAATGTCGACGAAAAGATCTTAATGAAACATTGGGAAGGTCTTGGTTATTATTCAAGAGCAAGAAATCTAAAAAAAAGTGCAATCATAATTGTTAGAGATTTCCATGGTAAGTTGCCAAAATCATATGAAAAGTTAATACAATTACCAGGAGTAGGCGAATATACATCCAAAGCAATAATGTCTATAGCATTTAACCTTAAAACTATTCCTTTAGATGGAAATGTAGAGAGAATTCTTAAAAGAACTCTATATTTAAAAAAGCAGAATGAAATATCTAAAGATTTTTTAAAAACAAAAATTAATTTTTTTGGACTGTCCAATCGCGCTAGTGATTACTCCCAAGCAATCATGGAGCTAGGTGCTTTAATATGCAAACCAAAAAATCCAAGTTGTAAGGAATGTCCTTTAAATAAAGATTGCATATCTCTAAAAAAAAATAACTTTGAATTGACCAAATTTAATAAAGAAATAAAAACTAAATATTTCGAAGCGACTATTTACAAAAAACATAATAACTACTTATTAGTCAAAAATGATAAATTTAAATTTTTAAAAAATATGCCAATTTTTCCAATGACTGAAGTTCGAGAAAGTAAGTATAATTATTCAAATAATAAAAAAATTAATATAAAATTATCTAATATGGAAATGAAAATTTTGTTAAATAACTCGAAAAGACCTCCAAAGATTAAAAATAAAATATTAATTAAAAAAGATAAATTAAGCTCAGAAATAATTCCATCATTTACTAAAAAAATATTTTATACCATCTCAAAATCTGAATGAAAAAAGTTGCAATTGTAGGAGCTGGTATATCTGGTTTGTATCTTGCAAATGAATTAAACAAAAATACTGAAATAGACTATAAAATCTTTGAAAAAAAAGATTATCTCAATTTAAATGAAGGTTATGGTATTCAACTTTCAGTTAATAGTATTAATTTGTTGAATAAAATAGGATTTAAAAATATTTCAGCATCAGATGTTTATTATCCAACAAAAGTTAATTTTTTCCAGGCTAATAATATTAAAAAGATTTGTGAAATTGATTTAAAGCAATTCAATAATGTAAACGATCGTTACACAACACTTAAAAGATCAACATTAATAAAGTTTTTAATTGGTAATATTCCTGAGGAAAAAATTCAATTTAAAGCCGATATTCAAAATATCAAATATAATGAAAAAATAAAGATTTCTTGGAATAATAAGAATGAAAGTTTCGATTATATAGTAATTGCAGACGGTGTTTTTTCAAAATTAAAATCCCAAATATCCAATAATCATTTAAAACCAATTTTTAATGGGAACATTGCTTTAAGGGCAAATTTAAAACAACATGAAAAAGATAATATTTCTGTTTATATGGGGTCAAATTTTCACTATGTAACTTATCCTGTAAATCAAAAACTCGAATATAATTTCGTTGCTATAATCAAAAAGAAACTAACTACTAAAGAAATTGAAGATAAAAATATTCTTAATTCAGAAACATTTATAAAATCTTTAAAAGACTTTATTTCAAAAAATTCTATTATAAATTTGGAAAGTTTAGCAAATATAAAGTGTTTTCCTGTATTTGTAAGCACTGAATTACCCACATTAAAATATCAAAATACTTATTTGAGTGGTGATGCTTTATTTGCTTTTCCACCTTCTTTTGCACAAGGTGCTTCTCAAAGTATTGAAACAGCAAATGGTATTTTAGGAAATATTACAAGTTCAAATAGTATTTATAAAGATAAGGTTAGTAAAATATTACTAGTAAATAAAAGATCAAAATTAAACCATTTTGCCTTCCATTTAACTAATCCAATAATAATATTTATTAGAAATATTGTTTTGAAATTTTTATCAAAAAATAAAAAATTTCTAGAGAGTTATCTTGGAAAAATTTATAGAAATTAAGTAGTTGGCCTTAGTCTTTGCCTCAAATCATCAATTGGTTTGAGTGACTTACCTGATTTATAATACCAAAAAGTCCAACCGTTACAGCTCTCAGCACCTAATATTTGAGCAGCAACTTTATGAATTGATCCTTCTGATTTCCGATATTTTATACTACCATCAATCATAATTTTCGCATTGATTTGTTTTTTTTGATCAAAAATTTCAGTACCAGGTTTAATAATTCCTAATTCAACCAAAGATCCAAATGGCACTCTTGGTTTGGATCTATTATTTTTTATAGTATCTAAATATTCATCTTCTATAATTTTTGTATTTTTAATTCTTTTACTTGCAGCTTCAAAATATTTTTTTTCTTTTTCTACCCCAAAATAGTTTCTACCTAACTTTTTTGAAACTACAGCAGTTGTTCCCG
>CACNAX010000012.1 GCA_902618565.1 uncultured Pelagibacteraceae bacterium | reverse complement strand
AAGGAATTGGGAATTAGTTTCAATAAATCCAAATAATAGAGACTGGAGTTGGAAGAATTATTTTAACTTTTGGGCGATAAATATTCAAACAATTGTTGGGTTCTCTTTAATATCAGCTTTATATTTATTCTATGATCTTAATTTTTTTGTTGTCTTAACAGGATCATTACTAGCAGGATTATTAGTATTCTTTTTTGCTAACATTATTGGAAAAATTTCTCAAAGTAGTGGATTAAGTTTTCCAACAATTCTCAGACTTTCAATGGGTTTTACTGGCGCCAGATATGTAGGGATGATCAGAGGAATGGTTGGTTTGTTCATGTTTGGTGTACAAACATTTTTTATATCAAAATCACTAGGATATATTGCAAGGATAGTCCTATTTAAAATAGACAATCAAGTTTTACAGAATGAAATATTCCTATTGTTCTTTTTTGGTTTGAATTTAATTGATTGGGTTTGTTTATTTTTAACTTTAATATTTCAATACATCCTTTTTACAAAAGGACAGAATTTTCTAAAATCATTTATTAATTTTTCAGGTCTTTCAATATATTTAGGACTATCTGTACTACTAATTGTTATTTTATCTGAGTATTACAATGAACTCCTTAATGGAATAAAACTAAGCTTAGTCTTTAGCAATTTTGCAATTCAATCAAATATCGCTCCAATAATTTCAATCACAGGAACTTTATTTGCTTATTTTGCTATAGTTCTCCTCACATTTGGTGATTTTTCTAGATACTCAATGAACTATAAAGAAATGACCAAAGGTAACTTAAGTATAATATTAAATTTAATATTCTTTTCTTTTTTCTCGGTATTAATCACATTAGGTTCAGATATCATTCTTACCAGCAAAGGTTTAAATGCTTCAAGTCTACTTACTAATCCAAATGATATAGTTGGTAAATTTAATAATAATTTTTTAACTTTCTTTTGTTTAATATTTATTATTATCTCTTCGTTATCAACTAATTTGATAGCAAATTATATTCCTTCGCAAAATACATTGATAAATTTTTTCCCGAACTCTTTAACGTTAAAAAAAACAGGAATTGTAATATCAATTATTGGTTTAATTATTTCAACATTTTGGCTTTCAATTTTCAGTAAAGCTAATGTTTTGATATTTGTTGAAGCTGTAGCAACAACTTTTGGACCAATTTTCGGAGTATTGGTTGCAGACTATTATCTATTTAAAAAACAACAAATTAATCACAAAGAGCTTTTTTATCCTAAAGAACATACAGAATATATTTATAGCAATGGTTGGAACCTCAAAGCATTGTATGCTCTTTTAATTGGATCAATATTTTCTTTATCATCTTTGCTGAATGAAAACTTAATACAATATCAATCTTTTGGTTGGATTATTGGAGCATTCGCATCTTATTTAGTATATTATTTATCGAATAATAAGTAAAAATGAAAGCGCTTGTTTACACTGGTGTTGAGGAAATGGAATTTAGGGAGGAAAATGAACCTTCTGAAAAACCTGGAGAAAGTATTCTTAAAGTTCATGCATCAGGTATCTGTGGCTCAGATATGCATGCTTATCACGGAAAAGATGAGAGAAGAATACCACCGTTAATTTTAGGTCATGAAGTTAGTGGTCAAATAATTAACGGTAAACTTAAAGATCAAATTTCAGTTCTTAATCCATTAATAACTTGTAGAAATTGTGAATACTGCAAGAGTGGAAGAGAACATTTATGTCCAGATAGAGTTCTTCTAGGAATGAATAGACCTTATGAAAGGCAAGGTGCATTTGCAGAACTAATTACAGTTCCAGACCATAATATTTTCAAGGTTCCTGAAAAGCTTGATGTAAAAGAGGCTGCAGTTGCAGAACCAACAGCAGTTTCATATCATGCAGTATTATTAGCAGTAGAAGCATCAAAAAAACCATTAAATGAATGTAGAACGCTTGTTCAGGGTGGTGGAGCAATTGGACTTTTGTGTGCATTAATTTTATCCAAGATCCAAGGAAATAATAATCTAACAATTTCTGATCCTAATCAAAAAAGATTAAATGAATGCTCTAAATATGTAGATGCAAAAACAGTGTCACCAGATCATAAGGATATTAAAGAGAGCAGCTTTGATTTAGTTTTTGATACTGTTGGACTTGAAGTTTCACGACAACAGGCAATCAGTGTAGTAAAACCGGGTGGAATAATAGTTCATATCGGACTAACTCAGCCTGCAGGATCTTTTAATTTTAGAAAAGCAACTCTACAAGAAGTCACTTTTATTGGGACTTATTGTTATACAAATAAAGAGTTTGGAGAAACTATTGATATTTTAACTAATAACAAACTAGGCAAGATAGAGTGGATTGAGTATAGAAATCTTAAAGATGGTTGGGGAGCTTTTAAAGAAATTCATGATGGAACCTGTTCGGCTCCAAAGATAGTGCTTCTGCCTTAAATTCTTGGTTTTTTAAGAGGTATTAATACCTTTTTTTCTCCAAATTTTTCAGAATTTTTTGAAATTACAGGCGCAGTTATAATTATAGACCAATAAATCATCAAACCAAAAAGAACTGCCAACTTCATATTATCTAAATAGAGAACAATAATGATTTATGCATGTTTAAATAGTGTCGAAATTTTGAATTTGAAAATTATTTTATCTTTTATATAGAGAGGACATGTTTAGATTTTTATTTAAATTAATTTTAGTTACTGCATTGTTACAAACAATATTGTATGCCGAGGAAGTAAAAGTATTTGAGTTTACAGACAAAGAGTTATCAGAATTAACTGTGAGAAAAGTAAGAGGGGCAGATAATAAGACTACATATTCAGTTGGATCTAATGAAAGTGGTAATTACTTAAAAGCTATTGCAGATAACGCCGCTTCTGGCCTCGGTAAGGAGATTAAAATTGATTTAAATAAAACCCCTTTCATAAATATTACCTGGAAAATTGAGAAAGATATAACAGGGATAGATGAAACAACTAAAAAAGGTCATGACTTTGCAGGAAGAGTATTCGTCATTAAAAAAACTGGGGCAACACCTTTATCCAATAGAGCAATAAATTACGTTTTTTCGAGTAATCAAGAAGTTGGAAGCAACTTTCCAAGCCCATATACTAAAAAGTCCATAGATAATGTCCTTGCTACTACCAAAACAAATTTAAATGAATGGGTAACTGTCAAAGCAAACGTTAAAGAAGATTTCAAGAAATTCCATAATTTAGATGTTAATGAGCTAGATGGTATAGCGATCATGTCAGATACAGATAATTCAAAGCAAAAATCAATTACTTATTATCAAAATATCTATTTTTCTTCTCAATAAATTTTATTAATATCAATTGATGAAACTATTTAAGTATAATTTAAAAGTATACTATGAAGATACTGACTTTGGTGGAATAGTTTACCACGCAAATTATTTAAAGTACTTTGAAAGAGCAAGATCTGAGCTTATTTATTCAATAGGATATTCAAATAAAAAGTTATTAGACAAACATAATGTTTTAATAGCAGTAAAAACTTGCAATGTAGATTTTAAAAAACCAGCAAAATTTGAGGATAAAATTACCGTTTTCACAAAAATAAAATCTAATACTTTGACTACAATTACAATGTCACAAGTAATTAAAAGAAAATCAGATATTTTATGTGATGCAGAGATTAAATTGGTATCCCTAAATAAGTTGGGCAAACCAGTAAAACTTCCAAAAGTATTTATCAACAAATTAAACCAATTCTTTTACTTTTTTAAATAGTTTAGTCATTTGTTTTTCATTAATTCGTCCAGTATTTACATTTCTTGGACTTGGATGATAACAACCCATCAACAATACATTGTTAGGTAATTTAAAATATGTTCCATGACCAAATTTAACTCTTTCAGTGTAATCAAAATTTTCTCTATAAAATTTTACACAAGTATCAAAGGCAATTTTTCCTAAAGCCACAATTATTTTAAGATTTTTAAGAATTTCAAATTCAGATTTAAAGTAACTAAAGCAATTTTTTAACTCTTCATTTAATGGTTTATCTCCTGGAGGGACACACTTTAAAGCTGGTGTTATGAAAGTATTTTTTATTTTCAATCCATCATTTACATGATCTGAATTACTTTGATTGGCAATTTTTACATTGTGTAAACATTTATATAAAAAGTCTGAGGATTTATCTCCTGTAAAGACCCGACCCGTTCTGGTTCCACCGTGGGCTGCAGGCGCAAGTCCTACTATCATTATCTTTCCATTTATATCTCCAAACCCTGTTACTGGTTTCCCCCAATAGGTTTCATTAATGTATTGTTTTCTTTTTTCGGTAGATATTTTTTTTCTGAACTTAACAAGTCGCGGACATTTATTACATTTAATTATTGTTTTTTTTAATTTTTCAAATTTAACTGTCATTTATGAAATATATTTATATCTCTATTTTCTTTATTCTAAATCTTTTTATTTCAAATAATGTAATCGCTGATCAATCAGTTATTAAAGAATTACAGAGGGGTGGAAAAATTGTATTTATAAGACATTCACTTGCACCAGGAAATGGAGATCCTGATAATATTGATTTAAAAAAATGTGATACTCAAAGAAATTTAAATCAAGAGGGCATAGAGCAATCAAAAAAAATTGGAAAATTATTTAGCGTAAATAATATTCAAATTGATAAAGTCTTATCTAGTGAATGGTGTAGATGTAAAGATACTGCAAGGTTTGCCTTTAATAATTATGACACCTTCAAAGGTTTAAACTCTTTTTATCAAGAGAAGTTTTATAAATATAAAGATGAACAAATTAAGAGTTTAAAAAAATATATATCTAACTGGAATGGTGAGAAAAATCTTATTTTAGTAACACATTTTGTAGTAATTTCAGAAATGTTAAATTTTGGTACTTCATCTGGTGAAATTGTTGTTATAGATAAAGATTATAAATTTATAGGAAGTATTGAAACCATGTAGTAATTATACATGATTATTATTTTGAATTATGAAAGTTGGATTTATAGGTGTTGGATGGATGGGATTTGGTATTGCAAATAACATCCTTAAAAATAATCATGAATTATTTGTAATTGCTAACAAGAACAGAAAGCCAATTGATAGAATAGTTAAAGAGGGTGCAAAGGAAGTTAAATCCTATGAAGAACTTTGTAAAAGTGGATTAGATGCATTGTTTTTGTGCGTAACGAATTCTCCTATAGCTCATGAAATTGGAAAAAAAATAGTTTCATTGTTAACTGATAAAACAATCATAATTGATATTACTACTCATAATCAAAATGGATCTGTTGAAATGGAGCAAATATTAAATGCTAATAATATTCCTTATTTAGAGTGCCCTGTAATGGGAGGTCCTGTTCAAGCAGATGAGGGAATATTGGGTGGAATTGTTGGTGGATCTGAAGAAAATTTAAAAAGATCAGAAGAACTTTTAAAATGTTTTTGTAAAAATTATTATCATTTTGGAGGAATTGGAAACGGCGCAAAAACAAAATTATTAAATAATTTTCTATCTTTAGGAACAGCTACATATGTAATTGAACTAATAAAAGCTGCAAAAAAATTAGATATTGATTTAGATAAACTTTATAAGGTAGCTCAATTAGGCTCAGGTAATTCTAATGCTTTAAAGAGAATTTTTGATAAAGTTTTAGAGGATGATTACACAGGTTTTAAGTTTACAGCGACTAATACACTAAAAGACTTAACATATATAACTGACTTATTAAAAGGTATGGATAATGCGGAAAAATTATCTGATTTATCAAAATCATTTTATAAAAAAGCTGTTGATGATGGTGACGGTGAACTTTTTATAAGTGAACTAATAAAAAAGAATTAATCTTTTTTTTCTTCTTTTTCTTTTTCAGCAAAGAATAAAGCAATAGCAAATAAAGTTGTCCATGCAATTCCTAATAAAGCTTTTGGACTAGTTTCAGCACTCCATATATCTAAAAAGATTGCACCCAATGCAAGACCGACGAGATAAATAACAATTGCTATATTTGTTTTGCTCATATCAATTAAGCTAATGTTTTACACTATTATTCTAATTGGACAATTATAAACAATCATATATAAAGCACCAATAATTTGGGCGAGTGGCGGAATTGGTAGACGCGTTGGTCTTAGGAACCAATAGTGCAAACTGTGAAGGTTCGAGTCCTTTCTCGCCTACCATATTTTATGAAAGTAACAGTAGAAAATAAAAAAGGTTTAGAAAAAGATATAAAAGTTTTTATCGATAAAAAAACTATATCTGGATATCTCGAAGAAAAATACGAAGAGATTAAAAAAGATGTCGTTTTAAAAGGATTTAGACCTGGAAAAGTACCAACTGAAATATTAAAAAGACAGTTTGGAAAAGCTGTATATGGAGAAGTAATAGATAAAGTATTAAAAGATACAACAACAAAAGCTCTTGAGGATAATAAAATTAAACCAGCTGGTCAGCCTAAAATTGATTTAAAGTCATTTGGTGAAGGAAAAGATCTTGAATACACAATTTCCGTAACAGAATTACCAAATGTGGAGGTTGAATCATTAAAAGATTTAAAAGTAGACGAGTACGTTGTTAAAATTGATCCAAAAGAAACAGACAAAAGAATTGATCAAATAGCAAAAACTCAAAAAAACTTTAAAGATGCTGAAGAGAGTTACGCAGCTAAAGTGGGTGATTTAGTTGTTTTTGACTATAAAGCTACAGTTGACGGTAAAGATTTTAAAGGAAATGAAGGAAAGAATACTCAACTAGAACTTGGAAAAGATTTATTTATTAAAGGATTTGATAAGCAATTAGAAGGAGTCAAAAACAAACAAGATAAAAAAGTAGAAGTTAAGCTACCAGAAAACTTTCCAGAAAAAGAAGTAGCTAATAAATCTGCAGTATTTGAATGTAAAATTACAGCAGTAAAAAAACCAGAGGAAACAAAAATTGATGACAACTTTGCAAAAAATTTAGGTGCAAAAGACTTAAATAATTTAAAAGAATTAATATCTAAACAAATTAATGATGAATTTAAAAATTCATTAGAAATGATTTCAAAAAAACAAATTCTTGAACAAATTGAAAAACAAAAACTAGACCAGTTACCAGCTAACCTTATTGAACAAGAGGTAAATATATTAGCTCAAGGTATGAAAGAAGAAGAAAAGAAAAAAAATATCAAATACTTTGAGGAACAAGCTAAAAAAAGAATTAAAACTGGTTTAATTTTAAATGCATTTGGAGAAAAAAATAAAATTAAAGTATCTCAAGAAGAGTTAAATGCAGAAATACAAAAACAATTCAGAATGATGCCTGGACAAGAAAAAATGGTTAAAGAGTATTATGAGAAAAACCCAGGAGCTATTGAGAGTTTAAGAGGTTCTATTTATGAAGAAAAGATAATTGCTGAGCTTAAAAAAATTGCAAAAGTAAATAAAAAAGAAATTAGCAAAGAAGAAGCTGAAAAAATCTTAAAAGAAGAAAATGAAAAAAATCTAAAAGAGCAAGAAAGATTAGCAAAACTATCTCAAGGTTCAGATGATAAAGTTAAAGGGAAAAAAGAAGTTAAGTCTGAAGATAAAAAAGAAAAGAAAATAGCTAAACCATCTAAAGCTCCAAAAAAAGTAGCAAAAAAAACTAAATCAACAAAAAAAGTTAGCAAAAAGTAATCACAAGTTGTATAAGTAAATCGAATCACTTATGACGACAAAAATTCCAGAACATTTAAGTACTTTGATCCCAATGGTTGTTGAGCAATCAAGCCGTGGTGAAAGAGCTTATGATATTTATTCAAGATTATTAAAAGAGAGAATTGTATTTGTAGTTGGACCAATTAATGATGCAGTTGCATCCTTAGTTACTGCTCAATTATTATTTTTAGAGTCTGAAGATCCTAAAAAAGAAATTTCTTTATACATCAATAGTCCAGGTGGATTAGTTACAGCAGGTTTAGGAATTTATGATACGATGCAATACATTAAACCTGAAGTTAGCACATTGTGCATTGGTCAAGCTGCAAGCATGGGTTCATTTTTGTTAGCTGCAGGATCTAAAGGAAAAAGATTATCTTTACCAAATTCAAGAATAATGGTTCATCAACCTTCCGCTGGTTTTCAAGGTCAAGCAACTGATATAGAAATTCATGCTAATGAGGTTATGTCTTTGAAAAAAAGGTTAAACGAAATTTATTCTAAACATACAGGTAAGTCAGTTGATCAAATTAAAGAAGCTTTGGAGAGAGACAATTTTATGACTCCAGATAATGCTAAAGATTTTGGTTTGATCGATAAAGTAGTAGAAAAAAGAGACTAAACAACAATATATAGTTTATTCACAACCTATACTTGATTAAGAAGTAATCTTTGTAATAAAGTATTCAAATTGATTCGTTATAAAAAATTATGAGCAACAATAATAAAAATATTCTTTACTGTTCTTTCTGTGGAAAGAGTCAACATGAAGTCAGAAAATTAATTGCTGGCCCAACAGTTTTTATATGTGATGAGTGTGTTGAGTTGTGCATGGACATCATTAAAGAAGAGAGCAAAGATACTTTTGTCAAACATCAAGATGGATTGCCATCACCTAAAGAAATTTGTGCGGTTCTAGATGATTATGTAATCGGACAAGATCATGCAAAAAAAGTTTTATCAGTTGCAGTCCATAATCATTACAAAAGATTAAATTACGAAAATAAAACTAGCAAAAATGTCGAACTTTCAAAATCAAATATTTTATTAGTTGGACCAACAGGATGCGGAAAAACTTTATTAGCTCAAACCTTAGCAAGAATTTTAGATGTGCCCTTTACGATGGCAGATGCAACTACATTAACCGAGGCTGGTTATGTTGGTGAAGATGTAGAAAACATTATATTAAAATTATTACAAGCAGCAGATTATAATGTTGAAAAAGCACAAAGAGGAATTGTTTATATTGATGAGGTAGATAAAATTAGCAGAAAATCAGAAAACCCATCAATTACAAGAGATGTATCTGGAGAAGGAGTTCAACAAGCTTTATTAAAAATAATGGAAGGGACTGTTGCTAGTGTTCCTCCTCAAGGTGGAAGAAAACATCCACAACAAGAGTTTTTACAAGTAGATACAACTAATATTTTATTCATATGCGGTGGTGCGTTTGCTGGTTTAGATAAAATTATTTCTCAAAGAGACAAAGGTTCATCTATTGGTTTTGGAGCCGAAGTTAAAAGTTTAGAAGATAAAAAAGTAGGCGAGTGGATGAAGAATCTTGAACCTGAGGACTTATTAAAATATGGATTGATACCAGAATTTATTGGAAGATTACCAATAACTGCAACATTAGATGATTTAGACGAGAAATCTTTAGTTAAAATTTTATTAGAACCAAAAAATTCTCTAATAAAACAATATCAAGAACTATTTAAATTAGAGGGAGTAAAACTTACCTTTAAAGATCAATCAGTAAAAGACATTGCTAACAAAGCTATATCCAAAAAAACAGGAGCAAGGGGACTTAGATCGATTCTTGAAAATATACTATTAAAAACTATGTTTGATCTACCAAGCCAAGATAACATAAACGAGGTTATAATTGATTCTGGTGCGGCGAAAGGTGTATCCGCGCCTGTTATTGTTCATTCAAAGAACAAAACTAAAACTGATAAGACTTCAGCAGCATAATTGCTCGTTAATAAACCATAATTTCCTATTGCATTATAAGATATAATATCCATATTTCTCAAATGGATATAAAAGTAACATTACCATTATTGCCATTAAGAGATATAGTTGTCTTCCCAAGCATGGTTATTCCTTTATTTGTTGGAAGAGATAAGTCCATCACTGCATTAAATGAAGTAATGAAAGGTGATAAAAAAATTGTTCTTGTCACACAAAAAAATTCTGAAGTTGATGACCCAAAGAAAAACGATGTTTTCACATATGGATGTGAAAGTAACATTTTGCAACTGCTCAAACTTCCCGATGGAACGGTTAAAGTATTAGTTGAGGGCACGAAAAGAGTAAAAATTATTGATTTTAAAGATGATGAAAAATTTATTAAATGTTCATTTGAGTATCAAAAAGACATTATATCAAAAGATGATGATCTGCTTCCTTTAAGCTTAACTGCTATAAAAAGATTAGAAAAATTAACTAGTGTAAATAAAAAAATATCCTCAGAGACAATTAGCAATATAAAGCAATTAAAGGATCCATCCAAAATTGCCGATAATATAATTTCTCATATAAATGCAAGCATCTCTGAAAAACAACAAATCTTTGAAATTTTAGATGTAAAGAAAAGATTAAATAGTGTGATTAAAATCATGGAAAATGAGGCAAGTATCATTGGTGTTGAAAAAAGAATTAGAGGAAGAGTTAAAACTCAAATGGAGAAAACTCAAAGAGAGTATTATTTAAATGAACAGTTAAAAGCTATCCAAAAAGAGTTGGGTGAAATTGAAGATGGTAAGGACGAGACTACAAGTTTAAAAAAATCAATTTTGAAGGCTAAGATGCCAAAAGAGGTTGAAAAGAAATGTATGTCCGAATTAAAAAAATTAAAAAATATGAGTCCAATGTCTGCTGAGGCAACTGTTGTAAGAAACTACCTAGATTGGATGATAGATTTACCATGGTTCAAAAAAGATAAAGTAGACATAGATTTAAACAAAGCTCTAAAAATCTTAGAAGAAGATCACTTTGGATTAGAAAAAGTTAAAGAGAGAATTATTGAATTTTTAGCTGTTCAAAAAAGAATGGATAAGATTAAAGGCCCTATCTTATGTTTAGTAGGTCCACCAGGTGTTGGAAAAACTTCATTAGGGAAATCAATAGCTAAGGCAACCAATAGACAATTTGTTAGAATGTCTTTAGGTGGAGTTAGAGATGAAGCAGAAGTAAGAGGTCACAGAAGAACTTATATTGGTTCACTTCCTGGAAAAATTATTCAGATGATGAAAAAAGCAGGTACAAAAAATCCATTATTTTTATTAGATGAGATTGATAAAGTTGGAAATGATTATAGAGGTGATCCATCATCGGCTTTATTAGAGGCTTTAGATCCGGAGCAGAACACCACATTTAACGATCATTACCTTGAAGTTGATTATGATTTATCAGATGTTATGTTTGTAACAACAGCAAACACACTTAATATTCTTCCCCCACTTTTAGATAGAATGGAAGTCATCAGAATTCCTGGATATACAGAAGATGAGAAGATTAATATTGCCAACAAATATTTACTACCTAAACAAATCAAAGACAATGGTGTTAAAGAAGGTGAGATGAGGTTAGCTGACCAAACAATTAAAGAAATTATTAGAAGTTATACTAGAGAGAGTGGAGTTAGAAATTTAGAGAGAGAAATATCAAAAGTAACAAGAAAAGTTGTGAAGAAAGTAGTCAATAATGAAGAAAAGAGTGTTGAAGTTAATGAAAAAAATATACCTGACTTTCTTGGAATTAAGAAATTTAAATTTGGTGAACTAGAAGCGAAAGATAAAGTTGGAATAGTCATAGGTTTAGCTTGGACAGAGTTTGGTGGCGAAATATTAAAAGTTGAAACAGTTAATATGCCAGGTAAAGGCAGAATGCAAATAACTGGTAAGTTAGGCGATGTAATGCAAGAATCTGTAAAAGCTGCAAAATCTTATGTGAGATCAAAATGTTTAGAATTTGGTGTAACACCACCATTATTCGAGAAAAAAGATTTTCATATACATGTTCCAGAGGGTGCAACGCCAAAAGATGGTCCTTCAGCAGGTATAGCTATGGTTACATCAATAGTATCATCAATCACAAAAGTTCCAGTTAAAAGAGAAATAGCAATGACAGGTGAAGTAACGATCACAGGTCAAGTTTTACCAATTGGAGGCTTAAAGGAAAAATTATTAGCAGCTCATAGAGCTGGTGTTAAAAAAGTTTTGATACCAAAAGAGAATGAAAAAGATTTAGTTGATGTACCAAAAAAAGTTAAAGACGATATTGAAATAGTTCCAGTAGAAACTGCTGATGAAGTAATTAAAATAGCTTTAACTAAAGAATTGAAGCCTACGGAGTGGACTGAAGTAGATAAATTAACTGAAACTAAAAAAGACGATAAATCTCAAGCTAGTATTCAGTAATAAACAATTTACATTATAATAACCTTGATGTAATAGTATCATGTTTTGGGCGGTTAGCTCAGTTGGTAGAGCATCTCGTTTACACAACAAAAAATAACTTAAATCAGCCCAATTAAATAATATATTTTTATTTTTGAGCACACTGTGAGCACAGTAGCAATTAATTCATAGAATCTCGTTACGATTTTGTGTAATTTTATCTTATGGCTGCAAGTTTATTTAAATTAGGCGAATATTATAGATTTGTAACTAATGATGAGACTTCTATTAAGATTAATAGGCGTCCTGACTCTACAGTACTTGAGGTTAAAGATGTTGAGTATTTTCCGGGAACTTATGATGAAAACTCAATTCAATTAAAAGGAAAAGACATATCAATAACAATAGGTGAAAGATTACCAAAAATAAAAGCTAAACACGTGGGCACATTTTCAATTACAGATGAAGACGTTTATATAGAAGTAGCATATGAGCAAAAAAAATTTGACCAATTTTTGAATTTTATAGATATTAATGGACTTAAAAATAATTTTGTATTCTTTGCGATTATATCTCAGAATGAATTGAAGAAAAAACAAAATAAAAATTATGATGACTTTTTATTAGAATCATTCCTAATATCCAATACTTTAAGTAAAAAATAATTATGAAAAAGTTTTTAGCAATATTGTTTCTATATATATCTTTATTTAAGAGTGCTTATGCAGATTCAACAACTACATTTAAATGCAATTTAGATAGAGGAAACTACGAATATACAATTAATTTATATAACAAAAAATTAAATGATGTCCGAATAAAAAATATCGAAACAAAAGAAACATATTATTATGATAATTTTAAAAAATCTGCTGATATTACTGTTATTTTAAAGGATAAGTCTTATAATTTTAGGGGCTATAAAATAAACAATTACGGAACTTTAGATCATTATTTTATTTTTACTGATCAAGCCGCATCTTTATATGCCTATCTCGCTGTTAAAGATTATAAAGGAGGATCTTTTCCCAAATTATTTAATATAACATCTTTTGACAGCACAATTGATGATATATCCAAAGGTACGTGTGAAGCATTTTATTAAAAAAATTATTTTTATATTATTTTTAACTTTATTTTTTAATTCAAATTCAAAAGCTTATGGTAGTTTGTGGGATACTTTGATGAATCCAAAAGATCACAGTTATTGCTCTGAAGTTGTAAAAAATATTAGAACAGGCAAATATACTAAAACAGATTGGTACTATGAATGTAGATTACAATTAGAATTAGTAGGTTATTTTAATTGGAAATATCTATATATGAAGGATGAGTAATTTATAATAATACATTTAATTTATACATGTCAAAAAATTTAGAAATTTGGAAAAAAGTTAAAAATATCTTCAATAATAATCCGTGGCATGCTGCGTTTACATATCCAATATCATATATTTTTATAGCTTATGTTTTAGTTGGTATATTCGGTGCTGTAAGTGCTATTCTTAATTTTGAATATACTTTTTTAATTTATATTTCTATTTTTTTAATGTTCTCAACATACTTAACTCCAATATGGGTGTTTGTTGGATTAATAGTTTCAAATAAAAAGAAACCATATGTTCTGTCTTTAATCATTGGATTGGGATTACTTTTTATATTATTTTATGTCGTAAATTTAGCGACAGTAAATTTAGAAGTTAAGTAAAAATAAAAAAATATTTAAGCACACTCTGTGCACAGTTGAGTTGCAAAAATAAATTTTTTAGCCATTTTTCAGAGGTAATAAATCTTGACCTACACGTTCTAAAAGATATAAAACACGTTACTTTTTGGTTTTGGGCGGTTAGCTCAGTTGGTAGAGCATCTCGTTTACACCGAGGGGGTCAAAGGTTCGAGTCCTTTACTGCCCACCAGAACACGGGGGTGTAGCTCAGTTGGTTAGAGCGATCGCCTGTCACGCGATAGGTCGAGGGTTCGAGTCCCTTCACTCCCGCCATCAAATAAATGAATAAAATAGAGCCTTAAAATGTGACCTATCTACTCTTTTAGTTGATCTAAAAGGTGCTATATAGACTCATCATGCTTGCGGAATTTTTAAAAGATTATTTGCCAATAATTGTATTTTTACTAGTTGCACTTGTATTAAGCTCAGCATTTGTGGCGGTTAATTATTTAGCATCTCCAAAAAATCCTGATCCAGAAAAATTATCAGCATATGAATGTGGATTTGAACCATTTAATGACTCTCGAATGGAATTTGATGTTAGATTTTATCTTGTTGCAATATTATTTATTATTTTTGATTTAGAAATCGCTTTTCTATTTCCCTGGGCAATATCTTTAGGCAAAATCGGAATATTCGGATTTACATCAATGATGATCTTTTTATTTATTCTTACCATTGGGTTTATTTATGAATGGAAAAAAGGAGCATTAGACTGGGAATAAAATGAATTTAGAAGAAAGAAAAAAAAATATTCCAGAGGAATTTAAACAATTAGCCCAAGATTTTAGTGATAATGGTTTTATAACAACATCACTAGACAATCTAGTTAACTGGGCTAGAACTGGATCATTGCATTGGATGACTTTTGGTCTTGCATGTTGTGCAGTAGAAATGATGCAAACATCAATGCCAAGATATGATTTAGAAAGATTTGGTGCTGCTCCTAGAGCTTCACCTAGACAATCAGATGTTATGATTGTTGCTGGAACTCTAACAAATAAAATGGCTCCAGCACTAAGAAAAGTTTATGACCAGATGCCAGAACCAAGATATGTAATTTCCATGGGAAGTTGTGCAAATGGTGGGGGATATTATCATTACTCTTATTCTGTAGTAAGAGGTTGTGATCGTATTGTACCAGTTGATGTATATGTTCCTGGGTGCCCTCCTTCTGCTGAAGCACTTTTATATGGGATAATGCAACTTCAAAAAAAAATCAGGAACAAAGGTTCTCTGGAAAGATAAAAAATGCAAAACACCCAGGATTTAGAAAAAATTTTGAATTCAGAACTAAATACGAAAATAAAAAGTTCTTTAATCAAACATAATCAAATTTATTTAAAAATTGATGAAGCGAACTTAACAGAAGTCATTTTGTTCTTAAAAACAAATTCAAAAACTAAATTTAGACAACTAATAGATATCACAGCTGTAGATTTTCCTGAAAATGAAATTAGATTTAAATTAGTATATCTATTACTAAGTCATGAATTTAATCAAAGAATCATCATACAGATAGATGTAAAAGAAAAAGAAATTGTAGATTCAATAACATCTATATTTCCTGCTGCAAATTGGATGGAAAGGGAAGTATTTGACATGTATGGAATTCATTTTAAAGATCATCCGGACTTGAGAAGAATACTTACAGATTATGGTTTTGAAGGACATCCTTTAAGGAAAGATTTTCCTTTAACAGGTCATAATGAAGTTAGATACAGTCAAGAAACAAAAAAAGTTATTTATGAACCAGTAAAATTAGAACAAAATTATAGAAACTTTGATTATGAAAGTCCTTGGGAAGGAACAAAGTATATAAAAGAACAAACTAAAGAATAATGGCTAAAGAAACTAAAACTTTAAATCTAAATTTTGGACCTCAACATCCTGCTGCCCATGGAGTTTTGAGATTAATATTGCAGTTAGATGGTGAAATTGTTGAAAAAGCAGATCCACACATTGGTTTATTGCATAGAGGCACAGAAAAATTAATTGAAAACAAAACTTATACCCAGGCTGTTCCGTATTTTGATCGACTAGATTATGTTGCCCCAATGAACCAAGAACACGCTTTTGCTTTAGCAATTGAAAAAATATTAAAAATAGAAGTTCCGATAAGAGCTCAATACATAAGAGTAATGTTTTGTGAGATTGGAAGAATACTTAGTCATATTTTAAATGTCACAACACAAGCAATGGATGTTGGTGCATTAACTCCAACTTTGTGGGGTTTTGAAGAAAGAGAAATATTAATGGGTTTTTATGAAAAGGTTTCTGGTTCTAGATTGCATGCTAATTATTTTAGAGCTGGAGGAGTACATCAAGATCTACCAAAAGGATTAGATAAAGAGATTGGAAAGTTTTGTGAAAGATTTCCGAAAATAATAAATGATTTAGAGTTACTTTTAACTGATAACCGAATATTTAAGCAAAGGAATGTTGATATAGGAGTAGTATCAAAACAAGATGCTCTCGATTATTCTTTTTCTGGTGTTATGCTGAGAGGATCAGGTGTTCCATGGGATTTAAGAAAATCCCAGCCATACGATTGTTATGAACAATTCGAATTTAAAATTCCAGTAGGAAAGAATGGTGATTGTTACGACAGATACCTATGCAGAATTGAAGAAATGAAAGAAAGTGTAAATATAATAAATCAATGCTTAGCAAATTTACCTGTAGGACCAATTAAAACTGATGATGGAAAAATCAGTCCACCACCAAAAAAAGAAATAAAACAATCTATGGAAGCATTGATCCATCACTTTAAGTTATATACTGAAGGTTATAGAGTTGATAAAGATGAAATATATACAGCAGTAGAGGCTCCTAAAGGGGAATTTGGTGTTTACTTAATTTCCGATGGTTCAAGCAAACCTTACAAATGCAAAATTAGAGCTCCAGGATTTTCTCATTTGCAAGCGATGGATTACTTAATTAAAGGTCATATGTTAGCTGATGTTCCTGCAGTTTTAGGTTCAATGGATATTGTTTTTGGAGAGGTAGATAGATAAATGGCTGTTAAAAAAATATCAAAGGTACAACCTGAAAAATTTGAGTTTAATAAAAAAAACAAAGAAACTGCTGATAGTATTATTAAAAATTATCCTTCTGGAAAACAACAAAGTGCGGTTATGGCTTTATTGTACTTAGCACAAAAACAAAATGATAATTGGATACCTTTAAGTGCAATGAAATACATAGCAAAGTATTTAGATATGCCATACATAAAAGTATATGAAGTAGCTACATTTTATAGCATGTATAATTTAACTCCAGTTGGTAAATATTTCTTTCAAGTATGTACTACTACCCCATGTATGTTAAGGGGTGCATATAATTTAGTAGATGTTTGTAAACGAAAAATTTCTGAGGAAGAAAATTGTTTGTCAGAGGATGGAAAAACTTCTTGGTTAGAAGTAGAATGTTTAGGTGCTTGTGTGAATGCTCCTATGCTTCAATTAAATGAGGATTATTATGAGGATTTAGATCCAATAAAACTTGAGCAAATAATTGATAAAATAAGCAATGATGAGGTTCCCCAACCAGGATCTTATAGAGGCAGATTAAGCTCTGAACCAGAAAATACTAGAAAAACATTAATAGGTAATAAAAATGCTTGAAGATAAAGATAGAATTTTTCAAAATTTATATAATGACTTTGGTGCTGATTTAATATCTGCAAAACAGAGGGGAGACTGGAAGGATACAAAAGAAATTTGCGGCAAAGGAAGAGAATGGATAATCAATGAAATTAAAGAATCAGAACTTAGAGGAAGAGGTGGTGCTGGATTCCCTACAGGATTGAAGTGGTCTTTTGCTCCAAAAGAAGTTGGATCAAGACCACATTATTTAGTAATTAATGCAGATGAGTCTGAACCTGGTACATGCAAAGATAGAGATATTCTAAGATTTGAACCTCATAAATTAATAGAAGGCTGCTTAATTGCATCTTACGCAGTTAATGCACACAAGTGCTATATTTATATAAGAGGAGAATATTTTAATGAAGGACAAAAGCTTCAAACAGCTATCGATGAAGCTTACAAGGATGGTCTCTTAGGAAAAAATTCTGCAGGGACCGATTGGGAATTAGATATATATATTCATTATGGTGCTGGGGCTTATATCTGTGGTGAGGAAACTGCTTTGCTTGAAAGTATTGAAGGAAAAAAAGGTCAACCAAGATTGAAACCTCCATTTCCAGCTTTAATAGGTCTTTATGGTTGCCCGACAATAATTAACAATGTTGAAACAATTTCAGTGGTACCAACTATACTTAGAAGAGGTGGAAAATGGTTTTCGTCACTCGGAAGACCAAAAAATACTGGTTCTAAAATATATTGTATTTCAGGAAATGTAAATAATCCCTGCAACGTAGAAGAAGAAATGGGAATTCCATTAAAAGAATTAATTGAAAAGCATGCAGGTGGAGTAATAGGTGGATGGGATAATCTTAAAGCAGTTATACCTGGTGGTTCATCAATGCCATTACTTCCAAAAGAAACATGTGAGACAATAAAAATGGACTTTGATGCATGTGTCGAGAATAAAACTGGTTTAGGAACAGCTGGTATTGTGGTTATAAACAAAGATCAAGACATTATTAAGTGTATGGCTAGAATAGCAAGATTTTATAAACACGAGAGTTGCGGTCAATGTACACCATGTAGAGAAGGTTCTGGTTGGATGTGGAGAATGTTAGAGAGAATGGCAAAAGGTGAAGCCACAAGAGATGAAGTAGATATGTTATTAGATGTGACAAAACAAATTGAAGGTCATACAATTTGTGCTTTTGGAGAAGGATCTTCGTGGCCTGTTCAGGGATTAATCAGAAATTTTAAAGATGAAATAATTGAAAGAAATAAGTTTGATCCAATTGTGAAAAAGCAAAAAGATATACCTTATTTAGTTGATCAACATTTATTAGAAAAAGAGAATGCTTAAACTTAAAGTAAATGATATCGATGTTGAGGTAGAAGAAGGAACCACTGTATTGCAAGCTTGTGAACAAGCTGGAGCAGAGATACCAAGGTTCTGTTATCACGAAAAATTATCTATAGCTGGAAATTGTAGAATGTGTTTAGTTGAAATGGAAAAATCTCCTAAGCCAATAGCCTCTTGCGCTATGCCTGCTGCAGAGGGGATGGTACTTAAAACCAATACTGAAAAAGTGAAAAAAGCCAGAAAAGGTGTAATGGAATTTTTATTAGCAAACCATCCACTAGATTGTCCAGTATGTGATCAAGGCGGGGAATGTGACTTACAAGATCAATCTATGTATTACGGAATTGATAAATCAAGATTTAAAGAAAATAAAAGATATGTACCCGAAAAATATATGGGTCCACTAATTAAAACTCAAATGACAAGATGCATTCATTGTACAAGATGTATAAGATTTGCGACCGAAGTTGCTGGAGTTCCTGAGCTTGGAGCAATTGGTAGGGGTGAGAATATGCAAATTACTACTTATTTAGAAAAGACAATGGTGTCTGAACTCTCAGCTAATGTTATTGATTTATGTCCTGTCGGTGCACTTACATCAAAACCTTATGTCTTCGAAGCTAGACCATGGGAACTTAAAAAAACCGAGACAATTGATGTGATGGATGCAGTTGGATCAAATATAAGAGTTGATACATACGGATGGGAAGTCAAGAGAGTTCTGCCAAGAATTAATGAAGAAATAAATGAAGAATGGATATCAGATAAAACAAGATATGCATGTGATGGCTTAAAAAATCAAAGATTAGATACACCTTATGTAAAGATTAATAATAAATTAAAGCCGTCAAGTTGGGACGAAGCTTTTAAAGCTGTATCTGAAAGAATTTCAAAAACAAAGTCTGAGAAAATTGCTGGATTTATAGGTGATATGACAAATATGGAAACTACTTATGCGGCAAAAGATTTTTTTGAAAAAACGATTAAGTCTGAAAATTTGGAATCTAGATGTGAAAAATTATATATCAATACAAATGTAAGAAGTAATTATCTATTTAACAGTTCCATTGAAGGAATAGAAAAAAGTGATTTAATAATTCTAATAGGTTCAAATCCAAGATTTGAAGCAACAATATTAAACTCACGAATTAGAAAAAATTATTTAAAAAATAAGACTGAAATTATATCTTTAGGTGATGTTGGTGATTTAACATATCCTTACCAAGTTATAGCGAATAACACTGACACTATAAAAGATATTATTGATAATAAACATGAAATTTCAGAAAAAATTAAAAAATCTAAATATCCAAGTATAATTTTTGGACAATCAGTTCTTAAACTTAAGTCGGCACCTTATATTTTTGAAGAATTCAAAAATTATCTATTAGAAAATGATAAGATTTCTGATGATTGGAATGCATTAAATATATTGTCAAAAAATTCATCCACAGTAGGTTCATATGACTTAAATGTATTATCAAAAAATTCTAGCTTCGAAATATTGGACAAATTAGAAAATAATAGCTTTGAAGTTTTAATTTTATTTGGCCAAGATAATTTAAAATTTGAGAAAAAAAATGAATTTATAATTTATATCGGTAGTCATGGTGATAAAGGTGCAAGTATTGCTGATATAATTTTACCTGGTGCTGCTTACACAGAGCAAGATGGTTATTTTACAAACTTAGAGGGAAAATTACAAAAAGCCTACAAGGCATCATATCCACCAGGTGAAGCCAAAGAGGATTGGCAAATAATAAATGAATTGTCGTCATTTATTAAAAGAAAAAATTTATATAAAGATAAAAATCAACTTATCGACTTATTAATTAATTATTTAAATCTTAATAATAAAAAAGAAGCTGATTTTAAAGTACCTGAATATAATTTTAAATCAGAAAAAATTATTACTGAAGAGATTGATTATTATCACTCCAATGTAATTGCAAGAGCATCAAAAACAATGTCAGAGTGTAAAAATATTAGAATGAATTTACCAAAAACTGGAACCGATAATTAATGGCTGAATTATTTATTTTTTTTGAACAAATTTATAGAATACTGTTTCTATTAATCCCAGTTTTAGTATCTGTTGCAATGATTGTTTGGTTAGATAGAAGAGTGTGGGCATTTGTTCAAAAAAGAAGAGGTCCTAACGTTGTTGGTCCATTTGGATTATTTCAAACATTGGCTGACGCGTTAAAATACATTTTTAAAGAAATAATCATCCCAGCAAGCGCAAATAAAATCATATTTATATTGGCTCCAATAGTTACAATGACTTTAGCTTTAATTGCTTGGGCTGTAATTCCTTTTAGCGAAACTTTTGTACTAGCAGATATCAATGTCGGTATTTTATATCTTTTTGCAGTTTCATCTTTAGGTGTTTATGGAATAATCATGGGAGGATGGGCATCTAATTCAAAGTATCCTTTTCTAGGAGCAATTAGATCGGCTGCTCAAATGGTTTCTTATGAAGTTTCCATAGGTGTAATAATTATAAATGTATTGCTTTGTGTAGGTTCATTAAATCTAAGTGATATCGTTTTAGCACAAAAAGATTTATGGTTTGTAATACCTCTATTCCCAATGTTTATAATATTTTTTATTTCAGCCTTAGCAGAAACAAACAGACCACCTTTTGATTTGCCTGAAGCTGAAGCGGAGTTAGTTGCAGGTTACCAGACAGAATACTCTGGAATGATGTATGCAATGTTTTGGTTAGGAGAGTATGCTAACATTTTACTTATGTGTGCAATGGGATCTATTTTATTTCTTGGTGGCTGGTTATCTCCCATAGATTTATTTCCATTTAACGCTATTCCGGCTCCAATATGGTTAATATTAAAAATACTCTTTTTATTTATCTTATTTGCTTTGATAAAAGCAATAGTACCTAGATACAGGTATGATCAATTAATGAAACTTGGATGGAAAATTTTTCTTCCATTCTCATTGATTTATGTAGTATTAACTGCAAGTTTTTTAATGTATTTTGATTTATTACCGGGTAATTAAGATGAGCTTAATAAGATTTTTCAAAACAATTTTTATGATTGATTTTTTAACAGGATTAATCATGGCAATAAAAGAGATATTTAAACCAAAAAAAACAATTAATTATCCATTTGAAAAAGGTTCAATTAGTCCTAGAGCAAGAGGAGAACATGCACTAAGAAGATATCCAAATGGTGAGGAGAGATGTATTGCTTGTAAACTATGTGAAGCTGTTTGCCCTGCTCAGGCTATAACAATAGAGTCTAGCGAGAGAGAAGATGGAAGTAGAAAAACTACTCGTTATGATATTGATATGTTGAAATGTATTTATTGTGGTTTGTGCGAACAATCTTGTCCAGTTGATGCAATTGTGCAAGGTCCAAATTTTGAATTTGCTACAGAAACAAGAGAAGAACTTTACTATAACAAAGAAAAGTTGTTAGAGAATGGAGATAGATGGGAGAATATTTTAGCAGCAAATATTAATGCTGATAGCTCCCACAGATAATCAATGATTGCTCACGCAATAGTCTTTTATATATTTTCACTGATTGCAATTGTCTCTGCAATTATGGTAACTGTTTCGAAAAACACAGTTAATTCAGTTTTTTTTTTAATATTGGACTTTATTAGTATTTCTTGCCTATTCATCATGATTGGTGCCGAATTTTTAGGAATGATAATGCTTATTGTGTACGTTGGGGCAGTGGCAGTATTATTTTTATTTGTTGTTATGATGTTAAATGTGGCTCAACAAAAAAATGAATGGTTTAATTCTAGTGGAAGAAGTTCTCATATTCCAGTTGGTCTATTAGTAAGTATAATTATATTTTTTGAATTAATTATTGTTATAGGTGGATGGAAATATAAACCAGATTTGTTAGATTCAATTGCGATTGAAATAAATACTGACTTAACAAATACTCAATCTTTAGGAAGTGTTATATATACTGATTATATTCATTTGTTTCAATTATCTGGAATGGTTTTATTGGTAGCCATGATCGGAGCAATTGTATTGACCTTCAGACAAAGATCTGGAGTAAAAAGACAAAGTTATTTCAAACAAATATCTAGAGATAGAAAAGATGGTATTGAATTAGTTGATGTTGAAAATAATAAAGGAGTTAAAATAGATGCTTAGTATTGGTCTTGGACATTACTTAACTCTCGCTGCTATTATATTCACAATTGGTGTTGTGGGTATTTTTCTAAATAGAAAAAATATTATTGTTATATTGATGAGTATTGAATTAATACTTTTAGCTGTAAATATAAATTTAGTATCTTTTTCTATTTTTATTAACGATCTGAGTGGCCAGGTTTTCACATTATTCATACTAACAGTGGCTGCAGCTGAAGCCGCAATAGGACTTGCAATTATTGTAGTTTACTACAGAAAATCTGGAACAATAAGAGTTGAAGAAATCGACAGATTGAAAGGTTAAATGGAATACTTAATATTATTTTTACCTTTGATAGGTTCAATCATATCGGGTTTCTTTGGCAAAACCATTGGTGATAGATTATCACAATTAATCACGTGTATTTTGGTATCTATTTCGGCATTATTATCTTTGTTCATATTTTTTAAAGTTGTTTCATCAGGATATGAGCATAATGCAATTATCGCAACTTGGATAAATTCAGGATCTTTAAATGTAAATTGGTCAATTAAAGTTGATGCTCTTTCTGCAGTAATGTTAGTTGTAGTTACTCTAGTTTCATCCTTAGTTCATATCTATTCTGTTGGTTACATGTCTCATGACCCACATAAACCAAGATTCATGTCCTATCTATCATTATTTACATTTGCTATGTTAACCCTAGTAACATCAGATAATTTTTTACAATTATTTTTTGGATGGGAAGGAGTTGGTCTTTGCTCGTACTTTTTAATTGGTTTTTGGTATAAAAAAGAAACTGCTAATGCTGCTGCTATTAAGGCTTTTATAGTAAATAGAGTTGGGGACTTTGGTTTTGCATTAGGTATTTTTTTAATATTTTATATTTTTGGCACAGTAAATTACGACGAAGTTTTTCTTAAAATACCTGAAATTATAGATCAAAAAATAAATTTTCTATCTTTTGAATTTAATACAATAGATTTAATTTGTTTATTACTTTTTATTGGAGCAATGGGAAAGTCAGCTCAATTTTTGCTTCATACATGGTTGCCAGATGCTATGGAAGGTCCAACACCAGTATCCGCATTAATTCATGCAGCCACAATGGTAACTGCAGGAGTTTTTTTAGTAGTTAGATGTTCTCCAATTTATGAGTACTCAGAATTAGCTTTGTCTGTAATCACAATAGTTGGAATGACCACAGCTTTTTTTGCAGCTACAGTTGCATTAGTGCAAACAGATATAAAAAAAATTATTGCTTATTCAACATGTAGTCAATTGGGATACATGTTTTTTGCAGCAGGTGTGGGCGCATATAATGTTGCAATGTTTCATTTATTTACACATGCTTTCTTTAAAGCTCTACTTTTCTTAGGCTCTGGATCAGTAATTCATTCATTTAAAGATGAACAAGATGTTACTAAGATGGGAGGAGTATTTAAAAAATTACCCTACACTTATGCATTAATGGTTGTTGGCACTTTAGCTTTAACAGGATTTCCTTTCTTATCAGGTTTTTATTCTAAAGATGCAATAATTGAATTTGCTTATATAAGTGAAACAAAATTTGGAATTTATGCTGCTGGTATAGGTGTATTAACTGCTGTAATGACTTCTATATACTCATGGAGATTAATATTTAAAACGTTTCATGGAGATTACAAAAATAAAGATCTTAGTATTGATACAATGCACGAGTCTCCATTAAGTATGATGATACCTTTGGTATTATTAGCAGTCGGTGCTGTTTTTTCAGGATTTTTATTTAAAGAATTATTTATTGGTCATGATACAATGTATAACTTTTGGGGAGAGTCTATAAAATTTCTAGAACCATTAGGAAAAGAACATCCTCCAACTTGGTTTTTGTTTTTAACTCCTACATTAGTAGTTTTAACAATTCCATTGTCATATTATCTATTTGTTAAAAATACTAAAATTTTAAATGAAATAGTTTCTATTAACATGCCAGTTTACATTTTTCTCCAAAAAAAATGGTATTTTGACGAATTGTATGATCAAATTTTTATTAAACCTTCAAAAAGTTTTGGAATATTTCTTTGGAAAAAAATTGATGGATTAATAATCGATAAATTTGGACCAGATGGAATTTCAAATTTAGTAAAACTTTTTTCTTTTAAAGCAGTAAAGTTTCAATCAGGTTATATTTATCAATATGCCTTTATAATGCTTCTAGGTTTTTCAATTTTATTAACTTTATTAATAGTAAAATAATATGAATTTCCCAATTCTATCATCATTAATTTTACTTCCAACAATAGGAGCCTTATTTATTTTTTTTGTTAGATCGTCTAATTCTCAATATCAAAGTAGTAAATATGTTGCCCTTTTTATAACTTCAGCTAATTTTTTCTTGTCTTTATATTTATGGATTGTTTTTGATAAATCAATAGTTGACTTTCAGTTTGTTGAAGAAAGAGAATGGATTTCGGGATTTGTTAATTACAAAGTTGGAGTAGACGGGATATCAATTTTATTTATTTTACTTACAACTTTCATTACTCCAATTTGTGTAATAACTGTTAATGCAACTATCAAAAATAGATTAAAAGATTTTTTAATAGCAATCTTGATACTTGAAACATTTATGATTGGTGTCTTTTGCTCGTTGGACTTAGTTGTATTTTATTTATTTTTTGAGGCTGGTCTTATTCCAATGTTTTTAATTATTGGTATTTGGGGTGGAGAAAGAAGAGTTTATTCAGCATTTAAATTCTTTTTATATACTTTGCTAGGTTCAGTTTTAATGCTGGTTGCAATTATATCAATATATTGGATAACTGGTACAACAGATGTCATTAAGTTATACGAATTGGGTATCGACGCCAAGTACCAAAATTTATTATGGCTAGCATTTTTTAGTTCCTTTGCAGTTAAAACACCAATGTGGCCAGTGCATACATGGTTACCAGATGCTCATGTAGAGGCACCAACCGCAGGTTCAGTTTTACTAGCCGCAATACTTTTAAAAATGGCTGGATATGGATTTATAAGGTTTTCTCTAGGTTTGTTTCCAGATGCTTCATTATATTTTGTTCCTTTAGTTTACACACTTAGTTTGATAGCGATTATTTATACATCACTAGTAGCCTTAATGCAGGAAGATATGAAAAAACTAATAGCTTATTCGTCCGTAGCTCATATGGGATTTGTAACACTAGGTATTTTCACAATGACACAGCAGGGAATAGAAGGAAGTATTTTCCAAATGATAAGTCATGGTTTGGTATCTGCAGCACTATTTTTATGTGTTGGAGTTGTTTACGATAGACTTCATACAAGACTTATAAATAGATATGGAGGCTTAGTTTCTATAATGCCAAAATACGCAATAGTTTTTATGGTTTTTACTTTAGGAGCTCTTGGATTACCTGGAACAAGTGGTTTTATTGGTGAATTTTTAGTTTTAATGGGTGCATTTAAAAAGAATATACTAGTAGCAACGATTGCAAGTCTAGGAGTGATCTTGGGGGCGGCATATATGCTGTGGTTATATAAGAGAATTATCTTTGGAAAATTAATTAATGAAGATGTAAAGAAAATGGTTGATTTAAAAAGATTTGAAATTGTTGCATTATGGCTTTTAGTATTGCCGATTATATTTTTTGGTTTTTATCCAGAACCTTTGATTAACTCTATAGAGGTATCAGTTGCGAATATGATAGATATGAATGATTTAGACAAGATTAATAAATTAGCATTAGGCGAATAATGGAAAATCTACAACTTATAATTCCAGAGTTATTTATATCAATAATGATTATGTTTTTACTAATATTTGGGGTATTTAAGAAAAATAGTTCTCAACTAGTTTATAATTTAACAACAGTAAGTTTAGTTGCTGCTTTAGCATTAATAATTAATTTAGACACGCAAATTCAATCATTATTATTCAATAATAGTTACAATATAGATAGTTTGGCTAGATTTATGAAAATTCTTTTAATTTTGTCTGGGATTTTTGTAATGCTGTCATCATCAAAATACATTTTGATTAGTAAAATTAGCAAAATTGAATATCCAATTCTTATTTTATGCTCAATCTTAGGCATGATGGTGATGATTAGTTCAAATGATCTTATTGTTTTTTACATGGGATTAGAATTGCAATCATTAGCATTATATGTGTTAGCATCGTTTAATAGAGATAATTTACTATCAACAGAATCTGGATTAAAGTATTTTGTTTTAAGTGCTCTTTCATCTGGACTTTTATTATATGGGTGTTCACTTATTTATGGTTTTTCAGAAACGACTAATTTTAATCAAATTATGGTTAATACAAAAGAAATAGAATATGGATTAACTTTTGGAATAGTATTTATTTTAGTTGGATTAGCTTTTAAAATTTCTGCTGTTCCTTTCCATATGTGGGCACCTGATGTTTATCAAGGTTCACCAACATCTGTAACAGTCTTTTTCGCATTACTTCCAAAAATTGCTGCATTAACAGTATTTATTAGATTTCTATACATTCCTTTTTATGAATTAGGTGATCAATGGCAAATGATAATTATATTTTTATCTATTGCATCAATGGTATTCGGAGCAGTAGCAGCAATTGGCCAAAAAAATCTAAAAAGACTAATAGCCTACAGCTCAATTAGTCATATGGGATACGCTCTTGCAGGTTTATCTACTGGTACAACTCAAGGTGTGCAGAGCTCTATTACATATATAACAATCTATCTTGTCATGAATTTAGCATTTTTTAGTTGTTTGTTTATGCTTAAGCGAAACGATGAATATTATGAGAACATAGATGATTTATCGGGTCTTTCAAAAAATCATCCGTTATTATCATTATCGTTGCTTGTTGTGCTATTCTCTTTAGCGGGAATACCACCACTAGCTGGTTTTTTTGCAAAATTCTATATTTTTGTGGCTGTAATAAATGAAAAAATGTATTTTTTAGCAATAGTTGGACTGCTAGCAACAGTAATCGCTGCTTTTTATTATCTAAGAATAATCAAAATTATATATTTCGATCCAGAAAAAGAAAAATTTGAAACGAAACATAATTTAGGTTTAAAATTTACACTAGTAGCATCAACTTTTTTCATTCTTGCTTACTTTATATATCCAAGTGGAATAGTAGATATAATTTCACAAATAAACATTAATTAATGAAACTCAAAATATATTCTTATAAGGGTGTCAAAAGCACTAATGATACAGCAATAAGATTAATCAAACAAAACATAAAACAAGGCATAGTTACTAGCGATATCCAGACTAATGGAAAAGGACAAAGGGGAAAAAAATGGGTTTCTAGAAGAGGAAATCTTTTTATTTCAATTTTTTTTCCTATTAGCGAAAGTCTAAATTTAAAAAAAATTACATTTTCAAATCTTAAAATAATAAAAAATATTTTAAAAGATATTGTTCCATATAAAATCAATATTAAACTACCAAATGATTTAAAAATAATGAATAAAAAGGTATGTGGAATTCTTCAAGA
>CACNAX010000011.1 GCA_902618565.1 uncultured Pelagibacteraceae bacterium | reverse complement strand
TAGTTTTAGTCTATTTTTGTTCTTTTTGAGTAACAAAATATAGTAGGCCAAAAAAAGATCATACTAAAAGTAGATATGTCAAAAAATAAGATAACTGCAGTTCTTGGGCCTACAAATACTGGTAAGACTTTTTTAGCAATAGAAACAATGCTTTCATTTGAATCCGGAATGATAGGATTTCCCCTAAGACTGCTAGCAAGAGAAGTTTACGACAAAATAATTCAAAAAGTGGATGCTTCTAAGGTAGCTCTTATCACAGGAGAAGAAAAGATTATACCATTAAATGCTAAGTACTTTTTATGCACTGTAGAGTCAATGCCTGTAGATAAAGTTTTGGACTTTGTTGGCATAGATGAAATTCAAATGTGTTCAGATCATGAGCGAGGTCATATTTTTACAGATAGATTATTAAATCTAAGAGGTGAAAAATTAACAATGTTAATGGGTTCAAATACTATCAAAAATATTATTCAAAAACTTGATGATGATGTTGAATTTATAAATAAACAAAGATTATCAAAGCTTTCATTTGGAGGACACAAAAAAATTTCAAGAATTGAGAGAAAAAGTGCAATAATAGCTTTTTCAACAGAAGAAGTTTATGCAATTGCAGAACTGTTAAGAAGACAAAAGGGTGGTGCAGCAATTGTGATGGGATCTCTCAGTCCTAAAACCAGAAATGCTCAAGTAAATTTATATCAATCAGGAGATGTTGATTATCTTGTTGCTACTGATGCTATTGGAATGGGAATAAATATGGATTTAGATCACGTTTACTTCTCAAACTTGAAAAAGTTTGATGGAAAAAAAATAAGAAGATTAAAAATATCAGAAATTGGACAAATTGCAGGAAGAGCTGGTCGATATTTAAATGATGGGAGTTTCGGTGTTACAGGAGACTGTGGTGAAATTAACCCAGAAGAGATAGAATTTCTAGAAAATCATAATTTCCCAGAAATACAAAATATTTTTTGGAGAAATTCTAACTTAAAATTTAACAATAAAGAGAATCTAGTAAAATCGTTGGAGGAAAAGCCTGATACAGATTGGTTAAGAAGAATTGGAGAATGTGAAGATGAGAAAGTTTTAAAATATTTTTTAAAAGAAAATAATAGTCTTATAGAGAATAATGCAAATATTTTAAAGATCCTATGGGAATGTTGTCAAATACCTGATTTTGTCAAAAAAACTTATGGTCATCATTTGGAAGTTGTAAGTAAAGTATTTAATTTTTTGACAAGTGAAGAAAAAAAAGTGCCAAATTATTATATGAAAAAACAGCTTTCTATGCTTGATAAACTTGACGGAAATGTAGACTCAATTTCAAATAGAATATCTAATGTTAGAACTTGGTCATATGTTTCAAACAAATCTAATTGGGTCGAAAACCAAGATTACTGGATTGAGAGAACTAAAAATTTAGAAGACAAATTATCAGATAGACTTCATGATGAATTAACTAAAACATTTATAGATAAAAGAGCAAGTGTTTTAGCTAAAGGCTTAAAGCAAGATATTGAATTAAAAACTGAAATTATTGAGAAAGAAAAAGTATTAATTAATGGTCAATATATTGGAATTTTAAAAGGTTTAAAGTTACAATTAGATTTAAAAGTAGATGCCTTAGATGCAGATATTAAATCATTAAAAAAAGCTGCTAGGCAGAATGTAGGACCAGAAATAATTAATAGAATTCAACAAATAATAGATACTGGACTTATAGAGTTGAAAGATGATTTTAAAATATATTGGAGAAATGATCCTATAGCAAAACTAGTAGCTGGATCGGATTATCTAAATCCAAAAATTGATTTAATAATTGACGAAATGATTGATAATAACGAGAGAAATAATTTAAATGATTATTTAAATAAATGGATAATAAAAAAAATTGAAATTGAACTTAATAGTTTAATTGAATTAAAAAACATCAAGGAAGATAATCCTGAACTTAGGGCTTTAGCTTATAGACTTTATGAAAATAATGGTGTTGTAAAAAGATCAAATATTTCTGATTACTTAAAGAAAATAAATCAAGATGATAGAAAAAAATTAAGGAAACTAGGAGTAAAGTTTGGAAGATACCATGTCTTTTTATTTAAGCTATTTAAACCAAGCTCAGTTTCTTTAAGAATATTATTGTGGAAAAACTACAACAATAAATTTTTGGACTTATCCCCCCCCATATTTGGATTAAATTTTTTAAATAATATGAAATCTGCAAATAAAGATTTCATGTTACTTTGTGGTTTTGAAAAATTTGACGACATCTATGTAAGAATAGATATACTTGAGAGATTATTTTTGTTGATATTCAATTCAGAAAAAGACGACAAAAAAGAAGTAAAAGTTGTTCCTGAAATGTTAAACTTGCTTGGTTGTTCAAAAGAAAATTTTAAGAAATTGTTAAAAAAGATGAATTACAAAATTTATGAGAAAGAAAAAGAGTTTTTTATCAAGTATGTTCCTTTAAAAAAGAAATTTGTTCAGAAAAATGACAAAAAGGACTATTCTAATAATCCTTTTAGTGTATTAAACCAATTAAACTTAAAATAATGTTTGGCTTATTTAAAAAAAAAACAGAGAGTAAAAATGATAAAAATCATTTATCTTTGATAAGTATTGCTGCTCTACTTATTCACTCTGCTAAAATTGATGAAAACTTTACTGAAAAAGAAAAATCAATAATAAAAAGAGCATTAATTGAAATGGGTGCGAGTAGTGAGAATATTGATGAAATCATAAAAGAAGCAGAAATAAAAGAAAAAGATTCAAATCAAATATTAGAGTTTACAAAAGAAGTAAAAAACAAAAACATTGAAGACAAAAAAATAGTTATAGAAGCATTATGGAATATTATTTATTCAGATGAAAATGCTGACATTTATGAGACTAATTTGATGAGGAGATTGTCAGGATTGATGTACCTAGATCCAAAAGTAGTAGGTGATATAAAAGAAAAAATTAAATCAAATCGATGACATATTTAGTCAATGATAAGTGCATAAAGTGTAAACACACAACATGTGTTGATGTGTGTCCAGTTGATTGTTTCTATGAAGGAAAAAATATGCTTGTAATTAAACCTGATGAGTGTATAGATTGTGGCGTCTGTGAGCCTGAGTGTCCAGTTGATGCGATAATTTCAGACACAGAACTGGGAAGCGAAAAATGGTTAGAAGTAAATACAAAATATTCTGAAATATGGCCTAATATTTCAGAGTCAAAGGAACCTCTAAAAGACCATGAAAAATATAAAGATGAAGAAAATAAGTTTGATAAATACTTTGAAGAAAACATTTAAATCAAAAAAAACTGCATCAAAGAAAAAAACTTCAAAGAAAATAGTAAGAGAAAAAAAAATAAAAATAAAAGCCAAGGTGTCTAAAGTTTCAAAAGCCAAGGTACAAAAAAAAATAAGTAAAGTAAGAAATAAACAAAAACAAATTAAAGCAGAAAAAAAAGGAAACCCTGAATTAGGGAATAATTTACTTCGAATACCAAAGAATAATGAGCAAAAGCCAGAAATAAAAAAAGTAAAAAAACAAGATACAGAAAAAAAAGAATATAAAATTAAAGATTATGTTGTTTATCCAAAACATGGAGTAGGACAAATAACAGAATTCAAAAAAATGAACATAGGAGGGATTGATATTGAAACCTATATTTTAAAATTTGAGAAAGATAAAGCAAATGGAATGGTCCCAGTAAATAAGCAGTCTCACCTAAGACCTTTGGCAACAATCAACCAGGTCAATAAATGTATTAGTATTTTAAAAAGTAAACCAAAAATCAAAAGAAGTATGTGGAGTAGACGAGCTCAAGAGTATGAAGCCAAAATTTCATCTGGTAAAATTTATGAATTAGCAGAAGTAGTTAGGGATCTCAATAAAGGAGATGATATAATGGTAGATCAATCTTATAGCGAAAGACAACTTTTTGAAAAAGCTTATGATAGGATTCTTACAGAATTTCAAATAGTCCTTAATTTAAATTTAGAAGATACTCAAAAGAAGCTTGATAAGGCCTTAAAAAGGAATCTTGAGAAGCAGGTTCAAAAAACTGAGACTAAGCCCCCAGAAGAAGAAATTTCAGAAGAAATAGCTAAATAAAAAAAACGCTCCTCACGCAAGCGCCATGAGAAGCGTTATTTAATAAAAAGAATACTAAATTATCTTCTTCTTTTCTTTTTAGCTTTTTTCTTAGCTTTTTTCTTAGTTTTCTTTTTAGCAGCTTTTTTTCTTCTTTTAGCCATCTTTAGCTCCCTTTTTTTAATTACGAATCTTTTTGATTCGTTTAATTACCTTTTTGTAATTTTTTTGAATAGTTATGTCAATTACATAATTTTTTGTATTTTTTAATTTTGTTTTTTTAAAAATAAAAAAATTAATAATCAAAAAAAGTTCAGTAAAATAGCGGCTATTAAACAAATTATTTCAATTAATTATAAAGATTTTCAAAATTATTTTTATATTTATTTATAATCTTGTATCTTTTTAACTTTAATGTTGGTGTTAACATTCCATTTTCAATTGAAAATTTTTCATTTATTAAAAAAAACTTTTTAATATTTTCTATTTTTGAAAAATTATTATTTAAATTTTTTATTGCATTACTAATTTCTTCATTTGTAATATTAGTGAATTCATTATTTAAAACTAATAATGCTACCAGATAAGGTTTGTTGTCTCCATACACCACTGCTTGATCAATAAATTCTAGATTTACTAATTCATTTTCAATCTTTAATGGAGAAATATTATCCCCTCCTGGAGTGATAAGAATATCTTTTTTTCTATCAGTAATTTTTAAAAAATTATTTTCAAATAGCCCAATATCTCCTGTATGAAGCCAGCCATCTTTTAAGACTTTTTCGGTCTCTTCTTTATTATTCCAATATCCCAACATTACATTTTCACCTTTTACTAAAATTTCTCCATCCTCGGCTATTTTTACTTCATTACCCTTAAATGGTGGGCCAACAGTATCTATTCTAATATCATCTATTGGATTACAGCTTACAACTGGAGAAGTTTCTGTTAGTCCGTAACCTTGCAGAGTTGGTAGACCAATAGCATTCAAAAAATATCCGACCTCTTTATCTAAGGCACCTCCTCCAGAAACGAATGTTTTAAGAGACCCACCAAATTGTGATTTTATTTTCTTTCTTACTAATTTCTCTAAGATTCTATCTTGGATTTTTTCAAAAATAGTTAAATTTTCTTTTTTTATTTTTTTTAGGCCCAATTCTAACATTTTAAAAATTAAGTTTTTTTTCAATCCTGTAGCTTTTTTAAAACTTGAATTAATTTTTTGGTAAAGATTTTGATAAAATCTTGGTACAGCTGTCATGATTTCAGGAGAACAATCATTCATATTCTTAACTAATTTATCAATACTCTCCGCATAAAAAATTCTAGCTGCTACAGTGATTTGTACAAATTGGACAGTGTGCTCGTAAGAATGTGAAAGTGGAAGCCAAGTGAGGAACCTGGGCTGTTCTTTAGTTAATAATGGTTTTAGAATATCTATTGCACCCTCACAATTATTTAATATTCCTCCATGACTTAAAATTACTCCCTTGGGATTTCCTTGCGTGCCTGAAGTATAAATTATGCAAGATGGATCTTTTCTTAAAGCTAAAGATTTGTGAATTAGTAAATTTTTTTTATTATTATTCTTTTTTAAGTCTTCAAAATTAATATATTCAATTTCTACATTTGGTAATTTTTCAAAAGAAAATATTTTTTTTATAAATTTTTTATCTTTAATAATATTTTTCAATTTATTGAATTGTTCAATATTTGAGACAAAAATTATACTTGGGGTACAATCATTAAGAATATAGTTGTAGTCATTTTCTGCATAAGTTGTGTAAGCTGGAACAGTTATACCGTCTGACAACATGATAGATAAATCTGTAATAAACCATTCAGGTCTATTTTCAGAAATTAATAAACATCTTTCACCTTTTGTTATTACTTTTCTTAATTCTTTGGAAACTAAATTAATAAAATCGTAGGTTTCTTGCCAAGAGTAATTTTTTCTTTTATCACCTAAAGTTGATAATAAAATTTTATTTTTATCAATTTGTTTATTAAATTGATCAAAAAATAATTCAGTTAAATTATTAATTTGTTTTAAGTTCATATATTTTTTGGTGGGCAAAGAGAGAATCGAACTCTCACAGTATTGCTACTATTGGATTTTGAGTCCAACGCGTCTACCAGTTCCGCCATTCGCCCATTTATATTTAGTTTCATAGAATATAAATAATAGTATTAAAACACTATTTATATTAAAAGAAAATATGTTTAAGGAACTATTTAATAAAACAATTAAACTTGCAGGACATAAAAATTCAAAAAAAATTTTAGGATTTATATCTTTTATAGAAAGTTTCATATTTCCTATTCCACCAGATGTTCTTATTATCCCAATGACTATTGCCGATAGACAAAGATGGATGAAAATAGCAATTATTGCTACAACAGGATCCGTCTTAGGTGCATGTTTGGGATATTTCATAGGATATGTTTTTTTTAATGAAATTGGTATTAAGATTTTTGAGCTTTATGGTGTAGATAATACTTCATTTTTAAAAGATAAAATTTCATCAGATGGAGGGGTTTTTGCATGGGCAACGTTGCTAGCTATAGCGGGTTTTACACCCATCCCCTTTAAATTACTCACAATAACAAGTGGGTTTGTTCAATTTAATATTGTCTATTTTATAATTGTCTCCTTACTAACAAGAGGATCTAGATTTTTTACAATAGCTTTCTTGGTTGGAAATTTTGGTCCAGCTATGAAAACAATAATTGAAAAAAAGCTGCTTAAAGTTTCAATTATAATCTCAATTGTATTAATAATTTTTGCTTTTTTAATTTATAAATTTTTACAAAACTTTATGAACTAAAATGAATTTTATTTTAAAAAGAAAAAATATTTATTTATTAATTTTTATATACTCAATTATTGCTATATTATCTGCGATCTATATTGAAAAAGTTCTTGGGTATTTACCGTGTAAATTATGTATTTATCAAAGAATTCCTTTTTTAGTAGCAATCTTCATTTGTTTTTTGGGATATAACTATGTTAAATCTGATAGAGTTTTAATTGCTTTAATCATTACCTTCACACTGGGCACTACTCTTGCAGGATATCATTTTGGAATAGAAAATGGCATTTTTGATGAATATGCTGGTTGTACAAACACAAATATAGATATCACGAATAAAGAAAAAATAATCGAAAGTCTTGGAATGGTTAAAAATTGTAAAGATGTAGAGTTTACTATTTTAGGCATATCTTTATCTGGATTGAATTTTTTAACATCTTTACTAATTGTATTATTTTCGCTAAGAGCTCTTGTTTATGAAAAAGACTAACAAGAAAAAATTAGAAGAATTTATTAGAGTTGATCACGCCGGGGAAAGAGGTGCAATTAAAATATATGAAGGTCAACTTTTGGCATTGAAAACATTTAGAAAGGATCCTGAGTTATTAAAATTAGTAGAAGAAATGAGACAACATGAGCAAGAACATAGCGATTTTTTTGAAAATGAAATCAGAGAAAGAAATATAAAACCAACTAAATTTTTACCACTATGGGATTTATTAGGAGTAGGTTTAGGTTTCGGCTCAACAATATTAGGAAAAAAGGCAGCAATGCTGTGTACAGCATCTGTTGAGGAAGTAATTGATAAACATTACCAAAATCAAATAGATCAATTACAAGATGATGAGAAAAAACTTAAAGAAAAAATTAAAAAATTTAGAGCTGATGAATTGGAACATAAAGATATTGCATATGAGCACGGCGCAACAAAAAAAGGATTGTATTCAGTAATGGATAAAATTATAAAAACTGGCTCAAAAATTGCTATAAATATCTCTGAAAAAATTTAACTAGGATCTAATTCGACATCCCAATATAAATAATCCATCCAACTGCTGTGTAGAAAATTAGGAGGAAAATTTTTCCCATTTCTATGAAGATCCTCTGTTGTTGGTTGAAAAGGCCATTGATTTAATCTCATTCCAGAATTTTTTAGCAATCTTCCGCCTTTTTTTACATTACATGCTGAGCAAGCAGTTACAACATTTTCCCAATCGGTTTTCCCACCTTTTGATCTTGGAAGAAGATGATCAAAAGTTAGTTCATCATTACTCCCACAATATTGACAACTAAACTTATCTCGAAGAAAAACATTAAATCTTGTGAAATTTGGATTTGAACGAGGCTTTATAAAAGATTTTAATGCGATAACACTCGGTAACTGCATAGAGAATGATGGGCTTCTTATCATTCTATCATAATGGCTGACAATTGAGACTCTATCTAAAAATACAGATTTAATAGCGTCTTGCCATGACCATAATGATAAAGGATAATAACTTAATGGTCTATAATCTGCGTTAAGAACTAGAGCTGGACATTTTTCGAGTGAAAGGTTTTCATTGATCATCAGAGTCATAATTATTCATTATATTATATATTATTATTAATCAATGTAACAAAAAAGTTAATTTTCTTTAAATATCAAAATTATCTTTGATAAATTTTAATGCATTGCTTGAAGCTTCAACTGGTATATGATGGTCACAGTCTTTGATCATTAAAGTTTCTATACTAATATTATTGCGTGTAAAAAAATCTTTTGCTTCCAATAAATTGTAGGGTGGAACTATCTCATCTTTTTCACCATGAATTAATAAAGTTTTTGTTTTAGAAATTAATCTTAAACTAAGATCCTCTTTATCTATAATCTTTCCAGAAAATCCTACAATACAATTAAAAGGATCTTTAGAAGTTAAGCCTAAGTTTATCGACATCATACAACCCTGACTAAATCCAGACAAACATATCTTTGAATTTTCTAAATTATATTTTGCTTTAACTTCATCAATGTATTTTCTTAATTTATCTTCAGCTTTTTTTACTTCATTTAAAATATAATTTTTATCATTTGTTTCTAAATCGAACCATTGATAACCAATTGGATTAATTTTACATGGTTCATGTCCATTCGGACATAAGAAAACTGTATTAGTTAAAAACCTCTTCCAATTCAGAGTTAACATACTTATATCTTTTCCATCACCACCATATCCATGAAGTAAAATTACCGCATTTTTGATGTCAGACCCACTTTCAGGTTTTATAATTGTTGATTCAAGGCAAAATGTCATAGATAAGTAATTATGTTTTTTTATTTTAAAAAGAAACTAAAATCAAAGCATGATTTCTGAAATATTTGTCAAAATTGCAGCGATTGTTTTACTTGCAGCTGTAGCTGTAGTCTTAATTCTTGGAATTAGAACTCTTTTTAAAGGAGACGGAGATAAAAAAACATCTAACAAGTTAATGCAGCTTAGAGTATTACTACAATTTGTTGCTATAATTGTGCTTGTAGCATTAGCTTACTTTTATAAAAACTAATTTAATTCATTTAACCAATTTAAAAATTCATGACTGTTAAAATCTATTGAGCCAACAATTCTTGCAAACTCATAACCATCTTTATCAATAAATATTGTTGTGGGTATTCCTCTTAATTTTAAATTTTTTGCAATTCCAGCACCATCACCAACAAAAACTTGTAATTCTTCTATGAACAGTTCATCAAAAAACTTCTTAGATTTACTAATATTTTCTCCACCTATATTTATTGGGATAATCTTTAATTTTTTTTCATCTTTAAGTTTTTGAAGATTACTTAAAGATGGCATTTCCTCTCTACAAGGAGCGCACCATGTTGCCCAAAAATTCAGAATAATTAATTCGGATTTAAAATCTTTCAAATTAACTTTATTTCCAGCCTCATTTAAAAAGTCAAAAAACTTAATTTTTTGTTTTTCCTCATAAATTATTAGATTTTTTATATTTGGCGCTTCTATTGAATATGAAGAGCTAAATGATATGAAGTAAAGAAATATTATTTTAATGGATATAAATATAAATTTCATAAATTTGTAATTGAATAACATGAGTAAAAATAAAAACAATAAACCAATTTGGGGTACAAGAATTAAGAAAAATGCCACAACTTTATTTAAAAAAGTTGGTGGTTCATTACCGGTAGATAAAAGACTATTCAAAGAAGATATCGAAGGATCAATTGCCCATGTCGAAATGCTTCACAAACAGAAAATTATAAATTTCAGAATAAAGAATAAAATAATCTGGGGATTAAAAAGAATTAAAAATGAAATTGTAAAAAAAAAATTCAATTTTGATTATGATTTAGAGGATATTCATATGAATATAGAAAACAGATTATTTGAACTGATTGGTGATGATGCTGGATATGTTCATACTGCTAGATCTAGAAATGATCAGGTAATTACCGACCTAAAATTATGGTTAAAAGAAGCAACAAAAAAAATAATAATCTTATTAGATAATACAAATTCAAATATTCTAAATCTTGCACAAAAAAATATCAGAACAATTATGCCAGGATTTACACATTTAAAAAATGCACAACCATTATCTTTAGCACATTATTTACTAGCATATGTTGAAATGTTTAAGAGAGATAAGAAAAAATTTAAGAATAATTTAGAGTTTTTAGATGAAAATCCTTTAGGCGTAGGGGCTTTATCTGGCACTTCTTTTAAGATTGACAGAAATTACACCACAAAAAAACTTAAATTTAAAAAACCAACAAACAATTCTGTAGATACTGTATCTGATAGAGATTTTGTATTAGACTTTTTGTATTCTTCTCTAGCTTGTTCTTTACACATTTCTAGAATTGCTGAAGAACTCATAATTTGGAATTCTGATGCATTTAACTTGATAACTTTAAATGATAAATTAGTAACCGGTTCTTCTATAATGCCACAAAAAAAGAATCCTGATCCATTGGAATATTTGAGAGGTAAAACTGGAATATTTATTGGAAATATGAATTCTATGATTTCAATATTAAAGGGCTTACCCTTATCATATTTTAAAGATTTACAGGATGACAAAGAAATTGTTTTTAAAATAAATGATCAATTAAAAATATCGCTATCATTATTGAATGATGTATTAAAAAATTTAATAATAAATAAAAAAAGTATGCTATCCCTTGCGGAAAAAGGATTTATTACAGCTACAGATTTATCTGATTACATTGTAAGAGAACTTGGATATCCATTTAGAAAGGCATACATACAAACAGCAAAAATAATTAATCTAGCTGAAAAAAAAAACAAAAAACTTCACGAACTAGAATTGAAAGAAATAAATCAAATTGAGCCAAAACTTACATTAAATGTTTATAAAATACTAAATCTGGAAAATTCAATTAATTCAAAAAAATCTTATGGCGGAACTTCTTTTGAGAACGTTAAGAAAATGATAAAAAAAGCAAAAAATGAGTAAAAAAATTTTAATTATTATACTTTGTTTATATTTTGTAGTTGCTTGTGGACGTAAAGGCGATCCAGAATATAAATCTGAATTAAGTAAGAATATTAAAAAAGTATTATGAGATATATAAACAATAAATTTTTTATTGAAGGAAAAAACGTTGAGAGTCTGACAAAAAAATTTAATACACCTCTATACTGCTACTCTTATAAAAATTTAAGAGAAAATGTAGAGAATTTTAAAAAAGCTTTTGAGGAAATTAAACCTTTAATTTGTTTTTCTGTAAAATCTAATTCAAATATTTCACTATTAAAAGAAATAAAAAAACTTGGCCTTGGGGCAGATGTAGTTTCAAAGGGTGAATTATATGCATCACTTAAGGCTGGTATTGATAAAAATAAGATAGTTTTCTCTGGAGTTGGTAAAACAAGAGATGAAATTGAGTACGCAATTAAGCAAAAAATATTATTAATAAATTCTGAGTCATTGAGTGAGGTTTTGGCGATTGAGACGGCTGCAAAAAAACTAAATAAAGTTGTTGATATAGGACTAAGATTAAATCCAGATACAGATGCTGAAACATTGAAACAAATTTCAACTGGTAAAAGTGAAAATAAATTTGGTGTAGATAAAAAGACTTTTGTAAAAATTATTAATTTGATGAAACAATCAAAATTTATAAATATTAAATGCTTAAGCGTTCATATTGGTAGTCAAATCTTAAACCACAAACCCTACGAAAAAATGCTAAATGTTCTTGATAAACTTTTAAAAAATTTAGATTATAAATTTGAGATCATTGATTTAGGTGGTGGGATGGGGATAAACTATGATAATAAAACGAAAAAACTTAATTATACAAAATATAATAAATCAATAATTAAATTTAAAAATAAATACAATTGTAAAATAATTTTTGAACCTGGAAGATCTATAATTGGAAATGTTGGTGTACTTGCATCTAAAGTAATTTATTTAAAACATAACAAAACAAAAACATTTGTAATATTGGATTCGGCAATGAATGATTTGATAAGACCAGCTTTGTATAATGCAAAACATAGGATAATTCCATCCCTAAGAAATATGTCAAGATCAAAGAAAATATTAGAATTTGTAGGCCCAGTATGTGAAACAACTGATAAATTTTTAACAGAAAGGAAATTTCAGAATATAAAAGAAAATGATATTATGATTATTTGCGATACAGGTGCCTATGGTTATTCATTATCATCTAATTATAATCTTAGATTAAGGCCTGCTGAAATTTTGATTAAAGGAAATAAAGTAAAGATTATAAGAAAAAGACAAAAAATAACAGATATTATCTAACTTAAAACTTGTAATGAGAAATATCCTCTTTAAAAGTATATTTTTTTCTGGATTAATTTTAATATGTATTATTTTTCTTCCATCTTTATTACTACCTAAGAAAATCACTCTTTTTGGAGGTAAACTTTTTGGATACTGGTCCTCATTCTGTTTAAAAATTTTTTACTCAACCAGCATAGTAATAAAAGGTCAAGAAAACATAATTAATAACGAAAATTTCTTTATTGCATGCTCTCATCAATCGATGTTTGAAACTTTTTTTATACAAACAATATTTAATTCACCAATTTTTATTCTTAAAAAAGAACTATTAAATATTCCAATATTTGGTTGGTATTTAAGAAAGATAGATTCTATTTCAGTGAATAGAAATAAAGTTTCTAAAGAAAACCTTAATTTTACTGAAAAAATTAAAGAAGTTATGGAGAAAACAAAAAGACCTTTAATAATTTTTCCTCAAGCTACTCGAGTTCTACCAGATGAAATTATTCCTTTTAAAAAGGGAGTTGGAAGAATTTACAAAGAATTAAATATAAAATGTCAACCCGTCGCTATTGACTCTGGAAGAGTATGGCCAAAATCTGGGAAGATGAAGCCCAATAAAACAATTACTATTTCTATTTTAAAACCAATTAATACTGGTATCGATGAAACAGAGTTTGTAAAATTATTACAGAAAGAAATATATTCCGAGCTTGGTCTTGCTAACTAACCTTTCATAGGCATCACAACGTAAATACTATCAAAGTCTGAAGGATCTTTTATTAAAGCTGGAGATCCAGTATCTTTTAAATATATTTCAATGTTATCACCATTTAGTTGGGATGCTATATCAAGCAAATATCTAGAGTTAAAACTTATATCTAAATCTGTCTCAAATTTTACAGATAGGCTTTCTTTACCATCACCACTGTTAGTATTATTGACGGATAAATCTAAATTATCTTTAGTCAAATTAAATTTTACACCATCTTTTTTATCTAGAGAAACTGATGCCACTCTATCTACAGAGTTTAAAAAAGATTTTAAATCAATTTCTAATTTTTTTTGATTTTCTCTAGGGATAACTTGAATATAATTAGGGAATTTTCCATCGATTAATTTTGATATCAAAATACTATTATTAAGTTCAAATTTAATTTTAGATTTAATATTGGAGACTTTTACCTCACCATCATAATCGTCTAAAAGGGAACATAATTGAAATATAGTTTTTTTCGGAAGTATTATCGGTTCAAATTCAATTTGATTTTTTAGTCTTACTTTTGAAATAGACATTCTATGGCTGTCTGTTGCTGCTGCGGTTAAAAAATTCTTATCATCAATTTGGGTCTGATGAAAAAAAATACCACTGAGATAATGCCTTGTTTCATCATTCGAAATCGAAAATTTACATTTATTCAAAAGCTTTAATAAATCTTTTGAATTTATAGAAAATTCATTTTCATTAAAATTTTCATCAGTAATTGGAAATTCAGATGCATTAATTGAGTTTAAATTGAATAGAGATTTATTTGATTCTAATTGTAATTTACTTTCTCCAGTGTTTTCGAAATTAATCTGGCTACCAGAGGGTATTTTTCTTACAATATCAAACATAATTGATGAAGAAGTGGTAGTTTTGCCCTCTTCGAAAATTTTAATATTTGTAATTTCATTTACAAAAATTAAATCTAAATCTGTTGCTGTAATTTTTAACTTTGAATTTGATGCCTCTATCAAAATATTTGAAAGAATAGGTAAAGTGCTTCTTTTTTCTATTACACCCTGACAATAACCTAAAGATTTTTGTAAATCTTGTTGATTAACACTAAATTTCATTTTCTTGTTTGTATAATATTTTATTCTTTAGGCTATCAATGCTTAAATTTAATTCATTATCGTCTTTTCTTAATTTTTCTATTGTTTTAACCGAATGAATAACGGTTGTATGATCTCTATTAGCAAATGATCGACCTATCTCTGGTAAAGATTTAGATGTAAGCATTTTCGCTAAATAAATAGCAGTTTGTCTTGGTCTTACAAGATATCTTGACCTTCTTGGTGACAACATTTCGTTTTTACTTATTTTAAAATATTTACAGACTATTGTTTGAATATTGTCTATATCAACTTTATTTTCGGTTAAATTTAATAGATCTTTTAATATTACTTTTACCTCTGACATTGAAGGTGTTTTTCCATAAATTCTTGAGAAAGACACTACTCTATTAAATGCGCCCACAAGCTCCCTGATACTAGTATTAATTTCAGTGCTAATAAATTTTATGATCTCGTCACTGATTTTAATATTATTTGGATCATGAATTCCAAGATCTTCATTCTTAGATTTTATTATATTGTATCTTAATTCAAAATCAGCATTTTGGATGTCAACTACTAGTCCTCCTGAAAATCTAGATTTAATTCTTTCTTGTATTCTAGTTAATTTATTTGGTGGTCTATCTGCTGATACAATAATTTGAGATCCTTTCTCTAGCAAAACATTAAATGTATGGAAAAACTCTTCTTGCATAGCTTCTTTTCCATTCATAAATTGAATATCATCAATCAAAAATATGTCAGTATTTCTAAAATACTCCTTAAACTTTACCATATCATTGGATTTTATCGATTTTACAAATTGATACATAAATCTTTCAGCTGAAATAAACATTACTTTATTTTTTTCTTTCAAACTTAGACCAATTGCGTTTAACAAATGTGTCTTACCCATTCCAACTCCACTATAAATATATAGAGGATTATAATGAGCTATTTGTTCTGAGACTTTTTTTGCAGCTTCAAAAGCTAGTTTATTACTTTTCCCTAACAAGAAATTCTCAAAATTTTTATTTGGATCAATACGATTATATTGTAGATATGAATCTTTTATAAATGAAACCTTTTCATTATCAGATGAATTATCTTGTTTTATTTCATCACTATTTTTGTTTTTTACTTTCTCGTTAATTACAAATTCTATTCTTGAAACATCTTTTTTATATAATTTAATTATTTGTAATATTTGATCTAAATATCTTGAGGTTATCCAGTCTCTAATAAATCTTGTCGAAACTGACAACAAAACATAATTCTTAAACTCATCAACTAAATCAATTTTTTTTAACCAACTATCATAAATCTCAGAACCAAATTTATTTTTCATTTCATTTTGTAATAATTTCCAATCTATCTTATTAATATTGTCTGATTTAATGTTTGTGAGATTATTTTTCATGAGAGTCTGTTAAACTCCTATTCATAATTCAATGCAATAAATTTATTTTTATTCTCAAAAAAAAATAAAATTTACAATTGTATAAATTAATAATTGAATCTTTTATTGTGGACTTAAAATTAGTAATCTTAAATTTACTTTTTTTATTTTTTTTTTATCTTAGGACTAAAAGATTAAAATATTCTTTTTTTAATTGAAAAAATAATCTCTAGGGTTGTAATTTCTTTAAGTAAACTAAAAGTTGTTACAAGGAATTTATTTTTTTTGTTATTCTAGAAATATTTCTTGACGCGTTTTGCTTTTTTATCACCCCTGTCTTTGCTATTTTCATCAATTCAGAGTTTAATTTTGGCAAGAAAGCTAAAGCTTCTTTTTTGTCCTTTTTATCAAGAATTAAATTCATTTTTTTTATTGCAGATCTAAACCTACTTTTTCTAGACTTATTTACCGTTGTTTGACGTGATATACGTCTTATTCGTTTAATAGCTGATTTAGTGTTTGCCATAAGCGCGATTGTATATAACGAGAAATTTATACGGTCAATATAATAATTTTTTATTTTTGACAAATATTACAAAAAAATGTTGATCTATTAGTGATAAATTTTTTTTTTATTGTCCCTTTGCATCCTGGTGAAAAACAACTCTGATTTTCTCTATTGTATACTTTAAAGTTATCTTGATAAGATCCATTTTTACCAACTATATTTTTAAAATCTCTAATACTAGACCCTCCTTTTTTTATCGCTAAATTTAAAATTTTTCTTGAATATTTAATAATATTAATACAATCGTTTTCACTTAAAGATTTTGCTTTTTTTTTTGGATTTATTTTAGAGCTGAATAAAATTTCACTTGCATAAATATTCCCCAAACCTGAAACAAACTTTTGATCTAAGAGAAAATTTTTTATATTCTTTTTCTTCTTATAAAAATATTTTTTTAAGTAGTTGAGATTAAATTTTGAAGAAAAAGGCTCAGGACCATATTTATTTATAAAATTTTCGAAATTATTCTTATTTTCAAATAATTTGAAATAACCAAATCTTCTGGGATCATTATATATAATTTTTATGTTATCAAATTCCAAAATTACATGATTATGTTTTTTTGGCAAATAAGGACTATGATAAAAACTGGCATTTGTTTTTTGATTTAAAATATTTTTTCTTAAGAGATGTATAGTGCCAGACATTCCAAGATGAATTAAGCAAAATTTTTCATCATTTAAAACTAGTATGATATATTTTGAAAACCTCTTAACCTTTTTTATTGATTTTGATTGAAGTCTTGTTTCAAAACCTTTTTTTATTTTGTACCTTAAATTCCTATTCTTTATACTTACTTTTTTTATTTTTTTTCCTGTTATTGTTCTACTTAGTGACTCTTTAACAACTTCTACTTCTGGCAATTCTGGCATTTATTATTATATTAATTAATATTATTTATTTTATGCAACAATATCTTCAAAATAAAAAAGGTCTAGTCCAAGGTGTCTTTGATAAAGTTTATGATAAATACGATATCATGAATGATTTGATGTCACTTGGAGTTCATAGAATCTGGAAAAGAAATTTAATAAATTGGATGAACCCAGGTAAAAATAAAATTCTAGCAGATGTTGCATGTGGCACAGGTGATATAGCAAAACTTTTTATCGATAATAGTTCAAATAAAAATATAGAATTATTTTGTATTGACCCCAATGAAGGAATGATGAAAAAGGGAAAAAATAGACTATCAAATTACAAAAATATCAAGTGGATTAAGGGGTCGGCAGAGAAATTGCCTTTAAAATCTAATTCATGTGATTATTACACAATCAGCTTTGGTTTAAGAAATACAAGAAATATTAATAAATCCTTAAGCGAAGCGTACAGAGTTTTAAAGTCAGGAGGTAGATTTTTTTGTTTAGAATTTTCAAAAATTCAAAATTTAAACTTAGATTTAGTCTATAAAAGATACTCTAAATTAATTCCAGAAATAGGAAAATTTGTGGTTGGTGAAAAAGAACCTTATGAATATCTAATAAAAAGTATCCAAGAATTTGTTAATCAAGAGGAGTTAAAGGGTTTAATGGAGAAAAATAATTTTATTAAATGTGAGTATAGAAACTTTTCTGGCGGAATAGTAGCTATTCATTCAGGTTGGAAAATATGATTAAGAAATTATACATACTTTTTAAGCTTGGAAGGAAATTAGCAAAATCTGACGCTTTAAGTATATTCACAAAGTTTCATAATCCACCGATTGGAATAAAAATTTTATTCTATTTGTTGTCTTTATCATTTTCAAAAAAAGATAATTCTTTTGTAAATGAAACCGAAGGTGAAAGATTATCAAACTCCTTGCAATCTATGGGTACAACATTCATTAAATTAGGTCAATTTCTAGCAACTAGACCAGATATAATTGGAGAAAAGTTATCAAAGCAACTAGAGAGTTTACAAGATCGTTTGCCTCCCTTTGAATTATCTAAAGCTAAAGAAATAATCAAAAAAGATCTAGGGGAAGATAATTTTAATTCAATTATAAATCTATCTGAACCAGTGGCAGCAGCATCTATAGCTCAAGTTCATAAAGCGCAAATAAATGATAATGGCACAATTAAAGATGTGGCTATAAAAATTTTACGACCAAATATAAAAAAAATATTTAACGAAGAAATTGATGCTTTGATGCTTTTTGCTTTTTTAACTGAGTCAATTATCAAAAAGACAAAAAGACTTAAATTAGTTGAGGTTGTTTATTTGCTAAAAGAAATAACCAATTTAGAAATGGATTTAAGATTTGAAGCCGCTGCAGCTAATGAGTATTCTGAAAACACAAAGAATGACAGTGGATTTCAAGTTCCTAGAATTTATTGGAATTTTACAAGTGAAAATGTAATGACTTTAGACTGGGTTGAGGGTGTCTCTATAAGAGAAACGGAAGAGTTAGAAAAAAAAAATATAGATACCAAAAAAATTGCATCAGATATTATTCAACATTTTCTAAGACATGCTGTTAGAGATGGTTTTTTTCATGCAGATATGCATCAAGGTAACATTTTTGTAAACAATAGTGGTCAAATAGTTCCTATCGATTTTGGTATAATGGGCAGGCTCGATGATTTGAGTAAAAAATTTCTTGCTGAGATTTTATATGGATTTATTAAACGAGATTATAAAAAAGTGGCTGAAGTTCATTTGGCTGCAGGGTTAGTTCCAAAAGAAGTGCCTGTTGATGATCTCGCCCAAGCACTAAGATCAATAGGAGAGCCAATATTTGGTCAGTCAATTAAAGATATATCTGGCGGTAAACTACTCAAACAACTTTTTGATGTGACAGAAAAATTTAATATGCAAACTCAACCACAGCTGCTCATGCTACAGAAAACCATGGTAGTAGTTGAAGGTGTTGCAAGAAGATTAAATCCAGAGACAAACATTTGGGAAACGTCAAGACCTGTTCTTGAAAAATGGCTTAAAGAAACAAAAGATCCTATAACAACATTAAATGAAACTCTAAAAAATTCTGCAGAAGTTATAAAAAGATTACCAGAAATGCCGCAAATAATGGATAAAGCAAACCAAGCATTAACATTTCTTGCAAGTGGACAAATTCCACAAAATACTAATACGTATAATGATCTAAATACAAAAAAAAATGAAATGGTAGCTTTCAGAAATCAATCAATCATTGGTTTATTATTACTTGTAATTTTAGGATTAGTAGTATTTTAATCTCGACGATGAATTATTTTGAGAATAAAAAAATACTGTTGATTATATGTGGTGGAATTTCTGCTTACAAGAGTCTTGAGTTAATAAGATTATTTAAAAAAAATGGTGCTCGTATAAAAACTATATTAACAAAAAATGCAAAAGAATTTGTAACTCCACTATCTGTTTCGTCTCTTTCCCAGGAAAAAGTTTATGACGATATATTTAGTGCAGAAAACGAAGCTGAGATGGACCATATATCTTTATCAAGATGGGCTGATGCAGTATTAGTTGCACCAATTACAGCTAATACCATATCTAAAGTAGCCTCAGGAAATGCAGAAGATTTGGCGTCTACTGTTTTATTAGCTTCTAACAAACAAATATTTTTAGCACCGGCAATGAATGTAAGAATGTGGGAGCATCCTTCTACTAAAGAAAACATATTAAAATTAAAAAGCTTTGGATACAAAATTATTGGGCCAGAGATAGGAGATATGGCATGTGGTGAATACGGTGAAGGAAAAATGTCAGAACCAAATGAAATAGTCAATACGCTTAAAAATTATTTTTCTAATTTAGATAAAAATAAAAAATTAAAAGCTTTAGTTACTGCAGGACCAACTAATGAATATATTGATCCTGTAAGATTTATTACAAATAAATCCAGTGGCAAACAAGGATATGAAATAGCCAAATGTCTTAGAGACAATGGATTTGATACGACACTTATTTCTGGAAAGACAAGCATTAAACCTTTGGACGGTGTTAATTTTGTAAGTGTTGAAACGGCTGAAGAGATGTTCAAGGAAAGTTTAAATAATCTACCAACAGATGTAGCTATTTTTTCTGCAGCTGTTTCTGATTTTAAAGTGAAAAATTATAAAAGTACAAAGATTAAAAAGAATGAAGAATTTAACTTAGAGCTAGAAAAAAATATCGATATTTTAAATCATATATCTAATCATAATTCATTAAGACCAAAAATAACAATTGGTTTTGCTGCAGAAACAAACAATCTCTCGACAAATGCAAAGGAGAAGTTGAATGAAAAAAATTGCGACTGGGTAATTGCAAATGATGTCTCAGATCAAACTATAGGATTTGGATCAGATTTTAATAAAATTTCTATATTTTACAAAGATAAACCTGAAGAAAATTTTGAAAAGATGAGTAAATCATTGGTCGCTGAAGAAATAGTCAAAAGAGTAATTCAACAGATTAATTAACTTAATGGTGAAAGTCTTAATTAAAAAATTAGACAAGAAAGTTAAACTGCCAGAATATAAAACAACAGGTTCATCTGGACTAGATTTGACTGCATTCATTGAAAAGAAAATAGTAATTAAACCAGGCGAAAACGCTTTAGTGCCAACAGGTATATCCATTGCAATACCTGAGGATACCGAAGTTCAGATCAGGCCGCGATCAGGTTTGGCAGCTAAAAATAATATAAGTATATTAAATACTCCTGGAACAATTGATAGTGACTATAGAGGAGAGATAAAAGTAATTTTATTTAATCATGGAGATAAAGACTTTATAGTAAATAACGATGATAGGATTGCGCAAATGATATTAATGCCAATTCTAAAAGTAGATTTTGAAAATGTAGAAACTTTGCCTGAGACAATTAGAGGTTCGGGTGGATTTGGATCAACGGGTAAGTGAAAAATTCATTATCTAAACGAAAGCTTGAGAGATACTCTAGACAAATAATACTTAAGGATATTGGTATATTAGGACAAAAGAAAATAATTAATTCAAAAGTTTTAATTGTAGGAATTGGTGGATTAGGTAGTCCAGTTGCAGATTTGTTGGCTAGATGCGGTGTAGGGTATATAGGTGCTATTGATCACGATAAAGTAAATATTTCAAATCTTCAAAGACAAATTTTGTATACTTCAAAAGATGTTGGAAAATTTAAGGTTGATATCTTTAAAAGAAGAATAAAATTAATTAACAGAGATGTAAAAGTCAAAATTTTAAAAGAAAAAGCATCAGAAAAAAATTTAAATAAAATTGTAAAAGATTTCGATATAATTGTAGATGGAACAGATAATTTTAAAACTAAATTTTTAATAAATAAATTTTCATTAAAATATAAAAAAAAATTAATAGTTGGTGCTATTAGCAAATTTGATGGACATATTTTTTCATTCGATTTTAATAATAAATCAAGCCCTTGTTTAAAATGTTTTTACCAGTCAGAACCTTCTGATGAAGTTTTAAATTGTGAAAGTGAAGGAATATTAGGAACTACATCAAATATAATTGGGAGTATGCAAGCAAATGAAGTTTTAAAAAACATAATTTCGTCAGATAATAGTCTTCACTCATCAATTCTAATTGTTAATCTGAAAAAACTTGAATTTAGAAAAATAAAATTTACTAAAAAAAAAGGTTGTTTATGCAATTAATCTTCAAGATTTTAATCATTATATTTTTTACTTCTAATGCCATTTCTGAAAATAATGAAAAATTTTTAATGCTTAAAAATGATAAGGTAAACGTAAGATATGGCCCAAGTTTTGATTATCCAATAAAATATATTTACAAGAAAATAAACTTGCCGGTAAAAGTGATTGATAAAAAAGAAAATTTTAGAAGAATAATTGACAATAAAAAGAATGGTGGGTGGATACACATTTCTCAATTGAAGCAATCAAAATCCTTTATAACTGTATCAAATAAAATTCTATTCAAAAAACCAACTAAATTTTCTAAACCCTTGGCTAAAATAGAAACAGGAAGATTATTGGTAGTGAAAAAATGCGAGAGAAATTGGTGCTTAGTAGAAACTAAAAGTTTTAAAGGGTGGGTTGATGAAGAAAATCTTTGGGGAAAAATCAACTAACCCTCTAAGTTATATATATTAACTAATTATTTTTGTTGGACACAAACGTCTTTGATAACTGGAGCATTAGCACAATCAACACATTTAGTCTTTTGAACTATACATCCATCATCAAGAACTTCAACATCAACTATTTTATCACACTTGGAACAAGTTGAAGAGATTGTTAATCCACATTTTTTACAATTATAATTTTCTATTTGCATATTTTAAAAATTAAATATGAAAAAATTATTTTCAACAAATATCCTTGCGAATAATTATTATTTACGCATTTTTTTTGCGAATAATTATTATTACTACAAATTGTCCTTATTAAATTTTTCTTAAATACTTATTGATAATGATTATTATTTACTTTTTGATCTACTTGCCCACCACTTATCTAAAATGAAATACCAAATAGAATTGGCAATCGGTTCTACAATTGCATCGGTCAAAGCTATCATAAAAGATACATCAGCAACTAACATCAAAACAGTTATAGCAATTGCAAAATGACCAACTGTATAAACAATTGTTCTTAAAATAGAGCCTCTGTTATTGGAATAAATCTGACCGGCAGCTTTAAAAATACCGTTGGTAACTTCCATTATTCTTTAAACGGGCTTTCAAGAACACAAGCAACTAAGTGAACTCTAGCCTGTTCTCCTCCATTAAAAAAGTTATGATACTTTGTATTGTTAGTAATCCATACATGTCCATCTGCAGGCAAATGTTTTGCAACATTTTCAATGACCATTGAACAACCTGCATTAGTTACTATCGGAATATGCAATCTACACTCTGGATCTTTGTGCCAGCTTAGCGTTGATCTTGGCTCTTTTAATAAAAGCCTTACTCTTCCTAGTTTGAATTTTTTACTAAGAATTTCATAAACCTCTTTAAAATAGGTTTTCTCGAACTCTGGTAGCAACTGAGTATATTTCGATTCATCAATATCAATATCTCTTGAGACTTCTTTGCCTGTCTCATCTGCAATAGTCCAATATCTACCTCTGATATTGTTTCCTTCTATAGAGTCTTTGTTATTTGGAATTTGATTTAGAGGAATTGCACCAAAGTGAGTAACACCTGGCGAATTAAATTTCTTTTTCTCTAAAATTAGATTTAAGTCATTTCGCAATCTATTTATATCAAACTTAATTTCAGGAACTTTATAAAAGTCTTCGAACGATAGTGATGTCATTTATCCGCTTTCCTTAATACTAGTTTAATCTTAAATCAAATCTATCTGCATTCATCACTTTGACCCATGCAGATACAAAGTCTTTAACAAATTTGTCAGATGAGTCTTTGCAGGCATAGACTTCAGCTAATGCTCTTAATTGAGAATTTGAACCAAAAATAAGGTCAACTCTTGAACCTTTCCACTTAGTTTTTTTAGACTTTCTGTCTTTACCAACAAAATATTGTTCAGATTTGTCAGTTTCTTTCCAAGTGGTACTCATATCAAGAAGATTTACAAAATAATCTGTTGATAGAGTTCCAGGTTTTTTTGTGAAAACTCCATTTTTAGAACTATCATAGTTTGTATCTAAAACTCTCATTCCTCCTACAAGAACTGTCATCTCAGGTGCCGTTAATCCCATTAATTGTGCCTTATCAATTAATTTTTCCTCAGCTGAAACATTAGATTTACCTTTTTTCATGTAGTTTCTAAAACCATCCGCTTGCGGCTCAAGTAATCCAAATGAATTTACATCTGTTTGGTCTTGTCTTGCATCTCCTCTTCCAGGAGTAAATGGAACCTGAATTTTATGACCAGCTTTTTTTGCTGCCATCTCTATTCCTACATTTCCACCTAATACTATAAGATCCGCCATTGAGACTGATTTTTTATTTGTATCAAATTTTTTCTTAATTTTTTGTAAAGCTTTAATAACCTTTGAAAGTTTTTTAGGGTTATTGACTTTCCAACTTCTTTGAGGCTCAAGCATAATTCTTGCTCCGTTTGCCCCACCTCTTTTGTCAGAACCTCTGTATGTAGAAGCTGAAGCCCAAGCCGTAGAAACTAAATCAGAAACAGAGATTTTTGATTTTGAAAGCTTTGATTTTAAATCTCTTATATCTTTAGATTTAAGTTTATATTTTGGTTTATCTATAGGATCTTGCCAAATTAATTGTTCTTTTGGTACTTCGTTACCCAAATAACATGCTCTTGGTCCCATGTCTCTATGAGTAAGCTTAAACCAAGCTCTTGCAAATGCATCAGCAAATTCATCTGGATTTTGATAAAAATGTTTTGAAATTGGTCCATAACTTTTATCCATTCTCAAAGATAAATCAGTTGTTTGCATCATTGGAGGATGCATTTTACTTTTATCATGAGCATCAGGAACCATTTTAATTCTCTGACCATTCTTTTTTGGAGTCCATTGAAATGCTCCAGCAGGTCCTTTTGTCAATTCCCATTCATGGTTAAATAAACAATCAAAGTAACCCATATCCCATTGTGTTGGTGTTTGTGTCCATGCCCCTTCAATACCACTACTTATTGCGTGTACACCTTTTCCTGATTTGTAATTACTATTCCAACCAGTTGCTTGATCTTGAATTCTTGATGCTTCTGGATCAGGTCCTTTATGTGATTCAGGTGCAGCACCATGAGATTTTCCAAAAGTATGACCACCAGCAACTAGTGCAACTGTTTCATAATCATTCATTGCCATTCGTCCAAATGTTTCTCTAATATCATGAGCTGCTTTCAATGGGTCTGGATTAAAATCTGGACCTTGTGGATTTACATAAATTAATCCCATGTGAGAAGCCCCCAATGGTTGTTCAAGATCTCTTTTTCCGCTGTATCTCTTAACACCTAACATTTCTTTTTCTGAACCCCAGTAAATATCATCTTCTGGTTCCCAGATATCAGTTCTTCCCGCTCCAAAACCGAATGTTTTAAAGCCCATTGACTCTAATGCTACATTTCCAACTAGTATAAATAAATCTGCCCAAGAAATTCTTTTTCCATATTTCTGTTTTATTGGCCACAAAAGTAATCTAGCTTTATCTAGATTAACATTATCAGGCCAAGCATTTAAAGGTGCAAACCTTTGATTACCTGTTCCAGCTCCCCCTCTACCATCACCTGTTCTGTATGTACCTGCTGCGTGCCATGCTAATCTAATAAATAAAGGACCGTAATGACCGTAATCTGCTGGCCACCAGTCCTGTGAGTCAGTCATTAATTTGTTTAAATCTTTTTTGAGTGCTTTGTAATTCAGTTTTTTAAATTCTTTAGAATAATTAAATTTTTTCTCCATTGGATTTGATAAATTCGAGTGCTGACTTAAAATTTTCAAATTCAAACTATTTGGCCAAAAATCTCTATTTGTTTGTCCTCTTCCAGCACTAAATTTTGCTGGTGTACCTGCACCTGTAAATGGGCACTTGCTTAATTCTGTTGATTTAAATGTTTTACTCTTGTGAAATTCCGCACTCATTTTACATATCTCCTTTAATATTATAATTATTCTATTTTGTTGTTTATAATTATTCTAAAGAAGATTGTCAATAAGTCAGAATATTTATGATGTAATTTTGAAAACTCAGTCTTCTAATTTAACTAAAACTTCAACTGATTTAATTTTTTTTCCAGGTATAGATTTTTGTATCTCTATCGGTCCCACATCCTCATTTTTAAGATCAATAAGCTTTTCTTCTTTAACATCAAAGAAATGGTGGTGATCTGTGACATTTGTATCAAAATAAGTTTGATTAGAATTAATAGGTATTTCTTTTAAATATCCTTTTTTATGAAATGCATGAACTGTATTGTAAACAGTTGCTAAAGAAATTTTCTCTCCAGTTTTATCTTTTATCAAATTGAATAAGTCGTTTATTGTGAAATGGAAAGTTTTATCTCTATTAAATAAAACCTCGCATATATTTATTCTTTGTTTAGTTGGTCTTAAGCAAGAGTTTCTTAGTTTTTCAATAAATTCTTGTTTACTAGTCATTAGCAATTTAAAACTATTCTAAACTATTTGTATATTATAATGTACCTAAATCAAGTAATAAGATTACAAAATTATGAAAAAAAGTTCATTTAATTACAACGAACTAATTGATTGCGCTAATGGTAAATTATTTGGTCCAGGTAATGCAAAATTACCTTCTCCACCAATGCTAATGTTTGATAGAATTACAGAAATTACAGAGAATCAAGGTTTTTATAAAAAAGGTTCTATGAAAGCCGAACTTGATATTAAGGATGATTTATGGTTCTTTAATTGTCATTTTAGAGAAGATCCGGTTATGCCAGGTTGTCTTGGTTTAGATGCTATGTGGCAGCTAGTAGGCTTTTTTCTTGGTTGGCTAGGAAATCCAGGAAGAGGTAGAGCCTTAGGTGTAAGCACAGTAAAATTTACTGGGGAAGTTCTTAAAAATGTCAAAATGGCAACATATGAAGTAGATATAAAAAGAATTCTTGTTAAAGGAGAAACAACTGTAGGTCTTGCGAATGGAATATTGCTTGCTGATGGAAAAAAGATTTATAGTGCAGAAAATCTCAAGGTAGGATTATTTAAATAATGAAAAGAGTAGTTGTTACAGGACTTGGTGTAGTTTCATGTTTGGGAAATAATCAAGATGAAGTTTATCAATCTTTAGTTAATACGAAATCAGGAATAACATTTTCTGAGGAATATAAAGAATATAATTTAAAAAGCCATGTTCATGGTAAACCTAATATCAAATTAGAAGATTATATTGATAGAAAGGTTATTAGGTTTATGGGTGCTGGATCAGCATATAATTATGTTGCAATGAGTGAAGCAGTTAAAGACTCTGGGTTAGAAGAAAATGAGGTTAGTAATATTTCAACAGGTATGGTTATGGGATCTGGAGGACCATCAATTGAAAATGTGATTTTAGCATCAGATAAAACTAGAGAAAAAAATCCAAAAAAAATGGGACCATTTATAGTTCCAAGAACTATGGCAAGTACTGCTTCTGCGACTCTTGCAGTTCCATTTAAAATTAAAGGAACAAATTACACGATAAGTTCTGCATGTGCAACTAGTGGTCATTGTATTGGTAATGCAATGGAACTTATTCAATTAGGAAAACAAAATGTTATTTTTGCAGGTGGAAGTGATGAGGTTCACTTTGCTATGACTGCAATGTTTGATGCAATGACTGCACTATCCTCAAAATATAATGATACCCCTGAGATAGCTTCAAGACCATATGATAAAACAAGAGATGGTTTTGTAATTGCTGGTGGAGGTGGAGTTATTGTTTTAGAAGAATACGAACATGCCAAAGCAAGAGGTGCTAAAATATACGCCGAATTAACTGGATACGGAGCAACATCAGATGGCTATGATATGGTTGCACCATCTGGTGAAGGAGCGGTAAGATGTATGAAAATGGCTCTAGCAACTTCAAAAAATAAAATTGACTATATTAATACTCACGGGACATCTACACCTGTAGGGGATATTACAGAATTAAAAGCAGTTGGTGAGGTTTTCCCAGATTATAAACCTAATATAAGTTCAACAAAGTCTTTGTCAGGTCATTCATTAGGTGCGACTTCAGTTCACGAAGCAATTTATAGTTTAATAATGATGAAAAACAATTTTATCTCAGCTTCAGCAAATATTTCAGATATGGATGATGAAGCAAAAAATTATCCAATTGTTACACAAGTCGAAAAAGATATAAATTTAAATGCAATTATGTCAAACAGCTTTGGTTTTGGTGGAACTAATGCAACATTAGTTTTTGAGAAAGTTTAGATCTATGAGTCTGATGAAAGGAAAAAAAGGTCTTATAATGGGTGTTGCTAATGAGAGATCAATTGCGTGGGGCATATCTCAAAAACTAGCAGAAGCTGGAGCAGAGTTAGCTTTTACATATTTGGGTGATGCTTTAAAAAAAAGAGTTGTTCCACTTGCAGAAAAACTAAATTCAAATGTAACATTTAGCTGTGATGTAGAAAAAAAAGAAGAAGTTGTAAAACTTTTTGAAGATGTAAAAAGTCAATGGGGAGAAATTGATTTTGTTGTGCATGCAATCGCATTTTCAGATAAGTCTGAATTATCAGGAGAATATTTAAATACAACTAGAGAAAACTTTTTAAGAAGTATGTTAATTTCATGTTTTTCATTTACTGAAGTTGCTAGAGAGGCATCTAAAATAATGACGCAAGATGGTAGTATGATTACTTTGAGTTATGAGGCAAATAAAGCAATACCTAATTATAATGTAATGGGCGTATGTAAAGCTGCACTAGAGTCAAGTGTTAAATATCTTGCAAGAGATCTGGGAGCAAAGAATATTAGAGTTAATGCAATAAGTGCGGGACCAATTAAAACTCTAGCAGCTTCTGCTATTGGAGATGCTAAATTTCTTTACAAGTGGAATGCCGATCATTCATTTTTGAAAAGAAATGTAGATAATCTTGATGTTGGAAATTCAGCATTATATCTTTTAAGTGATATGGCTGGTGGTGTTACTGGTGAAATTCACTATGTAGATGCTGGTTACAATAAAGTTGGGATGCCAGATCCTAAGAACATCGCCTGAGATTTAGTTTAATTTAGTTAAATTATGATGCAACAAATTAGTATTTATCTAACAAGTATTATATTGGGAATTATGCTCTTCTTTTCTTTTGTTGTAGCGCCTGTTACTTTTACTGCATTAAATGAAGAAAATGCTAGAAAATTTATAAGAAAAATATTTCCTTATTACTATACTGTTAATTTAGCCATTAGTATTTTAGTTTTAATTTGCTTTATAATTCTAAAAATTTTTTCCTTAGACTTTTATTTAATTTTAAGTGTTGCGGTACTATTTACTGTATCTAATTTTATACTAATGCCGCTTATAAATAAGTATAGAGATGAAAAGCAGGATAAGAAATTTAAGTATTCACACTTTATATCTGTTATAATTAATTTCATACAAATGATATTTTTAGTGATTATTCTGTTTTAAAATAGTAATTTTCACCTTAATTAAAATAAAATATAATATTAAATGTCTTTGGCATTAATTACAGGTTCAACTGGTTTAGTAGGTTCAGAAGCAGTCAATTTTTTTTGTGATAAGGGATTTGATGTAATTGGCATTGATAATAATCTTAGAAAACATTTTTTTGGTTCAAATGCTTCCACAACAATTATTAAGAATTCTATTATTAGAAAAAATAAGAAATATTTACATCACAACTTAGACATAAGAAATTCCACTGGTATTGAAAAAATATTTAAAAAATTTAAAAAAAAAATATCTATTATAATTCATTGTGCTGCTCAACCGTCACATGATTATGGTAAAAATTTTCCTAAACTAGATTTTGATGTAAACGCCTATGGAACTCTGAATTTACTAGAGCTGACAAAAAAATATTGTTCTGATGCAGTTTTTATTTTTATGTCCACTAACAAAGTTTATGGAGACAACCCTAATAAACTCAAATTTATAGAAAAAAAGGATCGATGGGAATTGAGTAGAAAAAATCCATTTTACAATGGTATAACTGAGAATTTCTCAATAGATGAGTGCACACACAGTTTTTTTGGAGTCTCAAAAACTTATGCGGATTTAATCGTACAAGAGTACGGAAATAATGTGGGACTTAAAACAGTCTGCTTTAGAGCAGGATGTATAACAGGACCTAATCATCAAGGCGTGCCCTTACATGGTTTCCTCTCCTATTTAGTAAAAAACTGTTATGAAAAAAAAAAGTATGATTTAATTGGTTATAAAGGCAAACAAGTTAGAGA
>CACNAX010000010.1 GCA_902618565.1 uncultured Pelagibacteraceae bacterium | reverse complement strand
AAAAATTTTTCTGCTCCTAGGTCTGCTCCAAATCCAGCTTCAGTTACAACATAATCAGCTAGTTTTAAACCTGCTTTAGTTGCGATTACAGAGTTACAACCGTGCGCAATGTTTGCAAAAGGACCACCATGAATAATTGCTGGATTATTTTCTAACGTTTGAGTTACGTTAGGCCTGATTGCTTCTTTTAACAAAACAGTCATTGGTCCGTGGGCATTTAAATCTTTTGCAAAAATAGGCTTTCTATCTCTCGTATAAGCAACAGTAATATTACCGATTCTCTTTTCCAAATCTTCAAGATCATTTGCTAAACAAAAGATAGCCATTATCTCAGATGCTACTGTAATATCAAAACCATCTTCTCTTGGAAAACCATTAGCTACTCCACCTAAATTAATATTGATAGATCTTAAAGATCTATCATTCATATCCATAACTCTTCTCCAAACTACTCTTCTTACATCTATGTTTAATTTATTTCCCCAATAAATATGATTATCAATTAACGCTGACAATAAATTGTGAGCAGATGTAATTGCATGGAAATCCCCAGTAAAATGTAAATTGATTTGTTCCATTGGAACAACTTGAGCATATCCACCACCTGCTGCTCCGCCTTTCATCCCAAACGAAGGACCTAAACTAGGTTCACGTAAACACACTATAGAATTTTTACCAATTTTATTTAATCCATCATTTAAACCAACTGACGTAGTGGTTTTTCCCTCACCTGCAGGAGTTGGTGTAATAGCAGTAACTAAAATTAATTTTCCATTTTGTTTATCTTTTAAACTATCCAAATATTCTAAATTTATTTTAGCAATATGACGTCCCATAGGGCTAAAAGCACTTGGTTCGTCTGGAACATTAATTTTACCCAAAATCTCATTTATGGGTTTCATTTTTGCTTCTCGTGCAATTTGGATATCTGATTTTGACATAAATCTAATTACTTATTAATGAGCAGAATTACTATCCTTTTTTGTCACGTATTTAAACATCTAAAAAATATATATAAAAAAAATTAGCAAAAACTTATATTTAATTTTATAAAACTTACGGATGCAGAAATATTCAGTATTTAGTCTAATCAAAAACGCTTTCTCCAATCACCAAAATTGGGAAGTCGCTTGGAAAGATCCAACTCCAAAAAGTGAATATGATGTAGTCATCATTGGAGGCGGAGGACACGGTCTTGCTACTGCATATTATTTAGCAAAAGAACATAATATTAGAAATGTAGCTATCATTGAGAAAGGCTGGATTGGTGGTGGAAATGTTGGTCGAAATACAACGATCATAAGATCAAATTTTATGTACGATGCTAATGCAAGATTTAATGAATTTGGAATGGATTTATGGAGAAATTTAAGTCAAGAACTGAACTTTAATGTGATGTTTTCTCCAAGAGGAATAATAAACTTAGCCCACTCAGATGCTCAAATGAACGCATATGCTCGTAGAGGAAACTCTATGAGATTAAATGGAATAGATGCAAAATTATTGGATAGAGACGAAGTTAAAAAATTAATTCCAATGGCTGATTTTAGCGATGAAGTACGTTTCCCAATTTTTGGAGGCTTAATGCAACCAAGCGCTGGTACTGCAAGACATGATGCTGTTGCTTGGGGTTATGCACGTCAAGCAGATGATATGGGAGTAGATATAATTCAGCATTGTGAGGTCACTGGTTTTGATGTTGTTAATGGAAAGATAAAAGGAATTAGAACTTCAAGAGGAGATATCAAAGCAAAAAAAGTTGGATTATGTGTTGCGGGTAGCACAAATATTTTAGCTGAAAAATTAAATATGACACTGCCAATAGAAACTCATGTGCTACAAGCTTGTGTTTCAGAACCTGTAAAACCATTATTAGACGGAGTAGTAACTTTTGGTGCAGGTCACTTTTACATAAGTCAATCAGATAAAGGTGAGATGGTAATGGGTGGCGATCTTGATGGATATAATAGTTATGCTCAAAGAGGTAACTTACCAACTATACAACATGTATTGACAGGTGGCTTAGCTTTGTTTCCATTTTTAAGTAGATTAAAAATGTTAAGGACATGGGGAGGTATCATGGATATGTCTATGGACGGTTCTCCAATAATTGATAAAACTCATATTGAAGGTTTGTATTTAAACTGCGGATGGTGTTATGGAGGTTTTAAATCAACTCCTGTCTCAGGTTGGACATTTGCTCATACAATTGCACAAGATCAAGTTCATGAATTAAATTCAGAATTAAGATTAAATAGATTTTCTACAGGCCATCTTTTAGATGAAAAAGGTTTAGGAACTAAAACCTGGATTGGTTAAAAAATGTTATACATCAAATGTCCTTATTGCGGTTTAAGAGCACAAAAAGAATTTTCATATGGAGGTGATGCAACTGTAAAAAGACCTAATATAAATGAAGAAGTATCAAGTGAAGATTGGGATAATTTTGTTTATATGAGAAAAAGTCCAAGAGGGAAACATATAGAGTTATGGCAACATATAGCTGGATGTAGACAATGGATTAAGGTGCAAAGAGACACCGCTACACATGAAATTTTCCAAACAGCAAAAGTTACAGAAGAAATAAGATGAGCCAACCATTTAGATTAAATAAAGAGGGATTAATTAATCGAAACAAAAAAATATCTTTTACTTTTAATGGTAAAAAATTATTTGGATATGAAGGTGATACAATTGCATCTGCTTTGATTGCAAATGGAATACACTTAGTTGGTAGAAGTTTTAAGTATCATAGACCCAGAGGATTTTTTGGCGCAGGAGTAGAGGAGCCGAACGCAAAGCTTCAAGTTGAATTCAATGGTCATTCAGAACCTAATGTTAATGCAACAGAAATGGAACTCGTTGAAGGTTTATCAGCTACTAGCCAAAATTGTTGGCCATCAGTCAATTTTGATATTGGTGCAATTAATAATTTTTTAAAAATGTTTTTCCCTGCTGGGTTTTATTATAAAACATTTATGTGGCCTAAAAGTTTCTGGTATAAAATTTACGAACCTTTCATAAGAAAAGCTGCAGGTTTAGGGGTTGCTTCGATAGAAAAAGATAAAGAAAGATACGAACATAAATTTGAGTATTGCGATTTGTTGGTTACCGGATCTGGACCCTCTGGATTAGCAAGTGCTTATGCTGCTGCAAAAAATGGAGCAAAAGTAATTTTAGCTGAGGATAAACCAAGATTTGGAGGAACACTTTTGACCGACGATGTAAGCATCGATAATTTATCAGGAAAAGATTGGGCAGAAAAAATAATTAATGAATTAAAATCTATGCCTAATGTCACTGTAAAAAATAGATCTCAAGTTTTTGGTTATTATGATCATAACATGCTGGTAATGTTTGAAAGAGTTAGTGATCATTTAGAGAAAAAATCAAAATTTACTCCAAGACAAAGACTTTGGTATATTAGAGCCAAAGAAACAATTTTATCAACGGGTTCAATTGAAAGACCAATTGTATTTGGAAACAATGATACTCCAGGAATTTTTTTATCAGCAGCTGCAAAAGAATATATGAAAGTCTATGGAGTTTTAGTTGGAAAGAAACCTTTAATATTTACTAATAATGATAGCGCATATGAAACAGCTTTAGAGTTCAAAAAAAATAATGTTGAACCAATTATATTAGATACTAGAGAAGAACATTCATCAGAATTAATCGATGAAGCCAAATCAAAGGGAATTGATATAAGATTTTCTCATGGTGTTATTGTTGCTAATGGATATAAAAAAGTTAAATCTGCAAAAATTGGTAAACTTAATAAAGATAAAAATTCTTTTGAGAAAATAGAAACTGTAGATTGTGATTGTATTTGTGTGTCTGGATTTTGGACACCATCTGTACATTTAGCATCACAATCAGGAAATAAACTTAAGTATGAAGAAAAAATTGATGCATTTATTCCAGACAAGAAAAAACAACATGAGACCTCAGTTGGCGCAGCAAATGGATCTTTTACTTTAGAAGAAAGTTTAAAAAATGGTTTTGAAAATGGTTCAAATCTTTCCGCAAAAATTACAGATACTAAAACAGAAATTACAATTCCAAATGTAAATGAAAAAAAATATGGTGCTCATGATAAATTTTGGTGTATGCCTTTACCCAAAAATGAAAATCCAAAAAGATTTGTTGATTTTCAAAATGATGTATCTGTTTCTGATATAGAAATTGCACTAAGAGAAGGTTACAGATCAATAGAGCATGTCAAAAGATACACAACTCTTGGAATGGCAACAGATCAAGGCCGTACAAGTAATTTAAATGGTCTTCAGTTGGTATCTAATATAGAAAATAAAATAGTTCCTGAAGTAGGACACACAACATTTAGACCACCTTTTACACCAATTACAATCGGGACAATAGTTGGTCGTGAAGTAGGTATGGAATATATGCCAACTAGAAAAACTCCAATGCATGAATGGCATGAGAAAAATAATGCTGTATTTGTTGATGCAGGTGCTTGGAAAAGACCTCGATTTTATAAGCAAGGAAGTGAAACTTTATTTGAAGCTTCAAAGAGAGAGGCAAAAAATGTTAGAGAGAATGTTGGTATATGCGATGTAACAACATTAGGAAAAATTGATATTAAAGGTCCAGACGCGGCAGAATTTTTAAATAGAGTTTATACAAATGCTTGGATGAAATTACCTGTTGGAAAAGCAAGATATGGATTGATGCTTAGAGAAGATGGAATTGTCATGGACGATGGAACAACAACAAGAATTTCAGAAAATCATTATCATATGACAACAACAACTGCACAAGCTGCAAATGTTTTATCTCACTTAGAATATTATCTTCAAATTGTTTGGCCAGAATTAAATGTAAATGTTGTCTCTACAACTGAGCAATGGGCAGGGGCTGCAATTGCTGGACCTAAATCTAGAGAAATGTTGTCAAAATTATATCCGGACTTAGACGTATCAAATGAAGCTTTGCCTTTTATGGGCTATAAAGAAGCAGAATTTTTTGGTGTTCCATCAAGAATTTTTAGAATTTCATTTTCTGGCGAGCTTGCATATGAGATTAATGTCAAATCAGATCATGGTATGTTCATGTGGGAGAAAATGATGGAAGTAGGAAAAGAATTTGGAAATCAGCCTTATGGAACTGAAGCTTTATCAACATTAAGAATTGAAATGGGACACGTTGCAGGACCAGAATTAGATGGACGAACAATTCCATCAGATGTTTCATTAAATGGATTAGTTTCAAAGAAAAAAGATTTTATTGGCAAAAATTCTTTAGGAAGAGAAGCATTTAATGTTGAGAGCAGACAAAAAATTGTCGGACTTATTCCAATTGATAGAAAGTCAAGTATTCCTGAAGGATCTCATATTGTTCAAGATCAGAATGCAAAATTACCTAATCCTAAACTTGGTCACGTTTCTTCTTCTTGTTGGAGTGTAGAAAATAATAATCCATTTTCTCTAGCAATTATGAAAGATGGAAAAAACATGATAGGTAAAAAGTTTTTTGCGGTATCACCATTAAAAAATAAATCAATTGAAGTAGAAGTTATATCTTCACATTATGTTGATCCTGAAGGAAAAAGAGTTAGATCATGAAAAATGTTTCTGCACTAGAAAATATTCATAAACATGGATTGTTTGGCAATCACGATAGTAAAGATGAGCTAATAAATATCAGAGAAATCAAAGATATTTTGATTTATCAGATTGTTAAATATAAAAAATCTTCAATTAGTATTGATAAAATAAAAATAGATAATTTAAATTTACCCCAGACTCTTTTGGTATCTTCAAATCCTAATACAAGAATTTTATGGATGGGACCTGATAATTGGTTAGTCGTTTCAAAGAATAAAGAAATAGAAAAATCTATTTTAGAAAACCTAAGTAATGATGATTTTGCATTAACTGATCTATCTCATTCAAGAACAATACTTGAATTAGAAGGTTCTTTGGTAGATGAAGTATTGAAAAAAGGTTGTCCATTAAATTTAGATGGCCTTGATGAAGGGAAATGTTCTAATTCTGCTTTTCATGCAATTACAATAACTATTGATTTTATTAGTTCAAATCCAAAAAAAGTAAGAATATTCGCTTTAAGAAGTTTTGGTGAATCTCTTTATCATTCAATAACTGATGCTTGTTTAGAATTTGGCTATAAAGCTGAATAAAAATTATTCTGAAGTTTTAAATTTAGTTTTTTGAATAATAACCACAAACACAATTGGAATTATTAAAGTTATTAGTGTTACTGTTATCAACAAAATACCTAGATCTGAATAATCGGCAGTTGTAAGAATAGCGTTTGTTACCTTATCCTTTACCTCTCTAGTAATAACATAAATTTCATTTAAATATTTAGTTCCTAAAGCACTTGCTGATAAAGCAAGATTTGTAAAAGATGCGAATACTGCAAAGAAAGTTGCTTTTAAGTGCGAAGGCGCATTTTTAGCAATCCACGCGAGCAAAGGTATCATTGAGACTTGTCCCAAAGGTGACTCAAGTGCAGTATTTAATATTGCAATAAACTTGGCATCAACAACTCCATTAGTAATTGATGATGTCCAATTGTGAAATCCATAATACATACCAACACTTGGTAAAAATAAAATTGCGCCTGCAACAGATAAAATTACTATTATTCTAGCTATAGAGTTGTTTGCCATAAATGGTCTTAATAAAATAATACCAACAAGCGTTAAAACAGAGGCTATAAGAGATAATACAGAAAAAAATTGTTCATTGAATTCAAGTACATCAATTTCAAACCAAGATAAACCCGGACCAGGTCCTGGCATTGCTCTAAAAATAAAAATTATTATTGCTGTCCCTACAACAGTAAGTCTTAAATCCTGAGGAAGTTCTTTAACTAATTTATTCATTAAAAATAGAATAATTGCCATTGAACCTAAAAAAACAATTTCTTGAGCAAATGGCACTTTGAATGATCCAATACCTAGAGTGAAAATAACAAAAACTAAACTTCCACCTAATATCCACCAGTTTACTTCAGTTTTTTCTGAAGGAGCATAATCTTGATCACCCTCAAGACCTTGTTCAATAAGTTTTCTTTTCTTTTGATTTTTTAAATATGAAGCGAGAAATATTCCAAGAACGGATACAATTGGTATAATTAAAGCATATATATAGATTGAACCGTATAAACTTATCTTATCTGCTTGTTCAAGATCGTCTACTCCTTTAAAGAGGATAACGTTAGCTAAAGCAACTAAAACAGTTCCACCAATTATTGCAAATCTTCCAAGAGTTTGCATTGTTGTATGCATAAGCTTGATTTCATCTCTTGAAAATTTATTTCCACTGTCATCAACTAAAGGAACAGCCTCTACAGTCATAGCATCAGCCACAACATCTTGAACAACATAACCAATCGGAGCAAGTAAAACACTGATCACAAACCATGTTTCTACTGAAAGAATTGATGACATCCACTCAGTATGAATTATTAAACCGTACATTATAATTAAACTTAATGAGATTAAGGATGCTCCAACAAAAACCATGTAATTTTTTTTATTCCAGATTAGATCAACAAGATGACCTAAAGGCATTTTTAGTGCCCATGGAATTCCGGCCCAAAAACCCAGTCCAGCAAGAAAAGCAGCAGATAAGTTTAGATAGTCTTTAACAAAAAAAGTTCCAACAATACCTGTTAGTCCTGAAATACCAGCAGCAAGATAAATCATCAATGGTGGTAGATAGGTCCACTTAAACTGTCTTCCTAAATCTATTAAAGTACTATCTATAAATCTCAAAATTTTATTACTCATAAATTATTCTGTCAAATTTAATAATATTAATCCATTTTGTTTAGTTTCTTTACACCAAAGTTCATAACTTTCACAAACTCTCCACAAATGATCAAATGCTCTTTGAGATAATTCCAAAGGAAAGTGACTTTTTGCATAATATAATTTTGGGATTTTCATTAATTGTTTAATCATAGTATCTTTTTGTATTTGTAAAAGTCTTATAGTTTCTTGATTAATCTTTTTTTTTGTAGATTTATCTACGTAGTCATTGCTCTCAAGTTCTTTAAACCATTTATCATGAAAATTTCCTGAACTAATTTCATTATAATCATCTGATGCAATAAATATTTCAAAAGCTTGAATATTAGTTAAATTAGGGTTCTTAATTTTGATTTCATATATCTTTTGATAAATGATTTCGGCAACATATAATACAAATGGTCTCGATTTATCAGTTTCCAAACTAAACTCCTCAAATATCTACTGAATAATAGCATGAATTAGGATCATCTTTATAGTGCGCAAAAGGCCCACACTCTTTAAAACCAAAACTTTTAAAAAGTTTTCTAGCGGGTGCAAAAAAATCACCTGCACCAGTTTCGACACTTAGTTTAGTAATTCCTATTTGTTTAGATTTTTCAATAAGATGTGAAATTATTTTTCCACCATATTTTTTATTTCTAAATTTGTCTGAAACTCTTATAGATTTAAATTCTCCATGCGTTTCATCAAATAATTTTAAAGCTCCACAACCAATTAATTCATTATTTTCCCATAAACTCCAGAATTTTATACTTGGATCCTTTAATCCAGGAATATCTAATACATGAGAACTCCCCTCAGGAGAAACTGATCTCAATTCAATAAAATGCTTAGTTAGCAACTCATTTACCTGCGGATCATCAAAATTATTTTCTATTGATTTCATAGTTTTGAAAAACATATAATCTAAATTTAGATTAAACCAAGAAAATTAAATATGTGTGGAAGATACGTAATAACTAGCCCTGTTACAAAAACAAAAAAACTTGTTAAGTCAGCTATACAAGTTGAAGATACTGAAAATTATAATGCACATCCATTTCAAAAATTACCTGTAATTAAAAAATATAATAATGGAAATACTCTAGAAAATTTAAAGTGGGGAGTAGTACCTAGCTGGGCTAAGCAAAAAGATTTTAAACCTTTAATAAATGCAAGACTAGAAACTATAGATGAAAAAGTTTCTTTCAAAAAATTAATTCGACTACATAGATGTGTAGCTGTAGCAGATGGTTTTTATGAGTGGAAAAGAGAAAAAGAAAATAAAACACCTTATTATTTTTTAAGAGAGGATAAAAAGGTTATGTATTTAGCGGCTATTTATGACAATGATCAATTTTGTTTAATAACCGAGGACGCAGATGAAAATATTAAAGAAATACATCATAGACAACCTGTTATAATTAATGAAAATGATGTTAATAGATATTTAAATCTTGAATTAACAGGATCGAGTTTTCTTAAAGAGTGTAAAAAAACAAAATTAAACTTTCATGAAGTTTCAAAAGAAGTTAATAAACCTACAAATAATAATATTTCTTTGATACAAACTATATCTTAAAACTATTTTTCTATAGTTGTTAAATGTCCCATTTTTCTTTTAGCTTTAACTTCTTTTTTTAAATAATCATAAAAAAATTCATTTTCTTTAAATTTTTTATTTTTATATTCTAATATATCCTCACCAATCAAATTAAGCATTTTTGCATTATAAATTTTTTTTGTTTCTAATTTTTCAAGTCCACATACAGCTCTTATATGATTTTCAAATTGGCTAATGTTGTGTGAATTTATAGTTAGGTGTCCAGAATTATGCACTCTTGGCGCAACTTCATTAGCATATAAATTATTATTTTTATCTATAAAGAATTCAACGCACATAGTACCAATATAATCAAGCTCTTCAGCTACTTTTTTTGCCCAGTCCAATGCTTTATTTTTAATTTCATCACTTATATCAGCAGGAATTTTGGAGTGTTTTAAAATCTGGTCTTCATGATAATTTTCAATTGGATCATAAATTTCATATTTTTGGTGACCAAATCTTGTAACCACAACTGAAATTTCTTTTTTTAAATTTACTATCTTTTCTAAAATGTAGCCTTTTGAAAAATCGAAATCATTGTTTAAATCATTTGCATTATTTATTTTATATTGGCCCTTTCCATCGTAACCTAGTGTACAAGTTTTCAATAAACCAGGTATAAATTTATCGTTTATTTTTATATCATCTAAATCATTTATACTTACATACTTAGTTGTAGTTATATTATTTTTATTTAAAAATTCTTTTTCAGTTAGTCTATTTTGGATTAATTTATTTATTTCAGGGCTAGGTAATACAGACTTTATTTCATTAATTTTTTTCAATATTTCATATGGAATATTTTCAAACTCATATGTTACAAGATCGACTTTTTCTAAAAAGTTATTGATAATATTTATGTCTTGGTAATCTCCATAAATAAATTCATCAGCAAAATTGATTGCAGGTGCATCTTTATCGTCAGATAAAATAACCGTTTTAATATTTAGTTTTTTTGCTGCGGATGCTAATAGACTTCCTAATTGTCCACCGCCTATTATTCCTAGATCAGGTTTAGACATTAATTACTTTGGTTTTTTTTTTACTTTTGATGTTTGTTTTTTTCGCCAATTTAAAAGTGTTTTTTTTACATTGTTATCATACGTAGCTATAATTGAAGCAGCATATAATCCAGCATTGATTGCACCATCTTCTCCAATAGCAACTGTACCAACAGGAATTCCTTTTGGCATTTGAGCAATTGATAGTAGGCTATCTAAACCTTTTAACTTTTTACTTTCAATGGGAACACCTATGACTGGAATTCTAGTTATAGCAGCAATCATACCAGGTAAATGTGCTGATCCTCCGGCCCCAGCAATAATAATAGAAATATTATTATTTTCTGCTTTATTTGCATAGGTATAAAGTCTATCAGGCGTTCTGTGTGCAGAGACGATATTTGTCTCATAATTAACTTTTAAAATCTTAAGAACTTTTTCACAATTTTTCATTGTTTTGTAATCAGACTGACTGCCCATTACAATTGATACTTTATGTGATTTTTTTTTGTATTTCATGAAACCAATATCAATTTACAGATATTTCCCTTAAATTGCAATTTTTAGCTAAGGACAGTTTAAGTTAGTGACAATCATAATAATAATAATAGTGTATACCAAATATGAATTATCGAATTGATAATCTTCAGTATTGTAAATGGTCTAGAGAAATCTTTGAAATAAATAATAAAGCTGGATTAAATGCGGTTCACGTAACGTTGGTTTATCACGAAGACTATGATGAATTACAACAAAGAATACATGAGTGGAATAAACATTTTGAGGAAAATAAAGATCTTATATTTCTAGGCAATAACTACAATGATATTACAAAAGCAAAAGAAGAAAACAAAACTGCAATTTTTTTTGGATTTCAAAATTGTTCTCCAATTGAAGATGACATAGGTCTTATAGAAAAAGTACACTCACAAGGTTGTCGATTTATGCAATTAACTTATAACAACCAATCATTATTAGCCACTGGATGTTATGAAAAAAATGATAGCGGAGTTACTAATTTTGGAAAAGAGGCTATTAAAGAAATGAATAGAGTAGGTATCGTTGTTGACATGTCTCATTCAGCAGAGAAAAGTACATTTGATGCAATCGAAATTAGCCAAAAACCTATTGCGATCACTCATGCAAATCCAACCTTTTGGTTTGAAGCGAAAAGAAATAAATCTACAGAATTATTAAAAGTTTTATCCGATAGTGGAGGAATGTTAGGGTTATCATTATATGCCCATCATTTAAAAGATGGAACGAATTGTAAAATAGAAAGTTTTTGTGAAATGGTTGCAAGAACAGTTGAAATTATGGGTATTAATAACGTTGGTATAGGATCAGACTTATGTTTGAACCAACCAGACAGTGTAGTTGAGTGGATGAGAAATGGAACATGGTCAAAATCAAAAAATTTTGGTGAAGGTAGTAAAGAAAAACCTGGTTTTCCAAAACAACCAGATTGGTTTTTGGATGCAAGAGGATTTAATAATATAAACACAGAACTAAAAAATAAAGGTTTTCACGAAGAAGAGATAAATAAGATACTTGGAAATAACTGGTTTAATTTTTATAAAGGAATTAATTAATGCAAGTTCCACTAAGAGATCCTAAAATTGTAATGAAACTCTCTAGACTTGGATCGTTTCATCAATCTAAATTATCTTTTCTAAGATCATTTTTAAATGAGTTCAAAGATTGGAAATATAACAGAGATTTGTTCGACTTGAATAATAGGGGGTATGGAGTTGCCATTTATTCATTTTCAAAAGATAAAAAAACATATTCTCTAGTTTGTTTTGCCAATGAACTTAAAGATGAGGAAAGATCTGATAGAGTAATAGCAACTAAATGGGATGCTGCATTTGCTTTGTATGATGGCATTCCTTCAAAAATTGATATTGATAGACTTTCACAGAATGTTCCTAAACAAGAAGTCGGTAGACTTTCTTATAAAGAACTAACTCTCTCAAGAGCAAATAGATCAGTTAGAGCATTTAACTATGTGGTTGAGTGTTTATCAAAAGGTATCCAGCCCAATACTAATGAGCTTTCAAAAGTTGGATACTTGTACAGAACAACTGCGGTATACGGCTCAGGAAAATTTGGATTAGCAGACAGGTTTAGAATTAAAAATAGAGATGAAATAAATGGTCCTTTTAGATTGGAAATGATGTTAGTTTACCTTGTGAGACAATTCACTTTTGATCAGGTCAATCATATAGCAAAACATAAAAATCCTAAAGACGCTGTAGAATTAGACTTGGATATTTGCAGAAATTTAGGAATTGGAAATTCAACTGGATTAGGAATGGCACCATTTATTGTTAATCACCCTTCATTGTTAAATAATTGGATTCTAGCTAAAGAGACAGCTTTAAAAAAAATAAGAGAAATAGAAAAAGTATCAGAAGATGAGTTTAAAATTTTTTACAACTGTTTAACAAAATCATTAAAAAATGTAACTTCATGGAATACTGACAGCGAATACCAAAAGAAAAAAATAAACAATTTAATTAATGATTTACAAAATTTAATTGATTATTTGAAAGATAATATTGATAAATCAAATTTTTATATATTTGATAAATTATATAACTGGGCAGAGGAAAATTTATCTGAAGAAGGAGTTGAGTATTTGGTTTCTATAATGATGGAGCCATATAATGAAATAACTGATCCTTTAATTTCTCAAATGAGTTCAGACGAGGATAGTAGTTTTAATATACCTGTAGACAGAACTATAAATGACCTAAGAGAAATAATTGAAAAAAATTATTCAGATATTTTAAAAATTGATTTTTCAAAAAATGAAAATAATAAAAAATTTTGGTTTATTTCAAAAAATAAAGAAGAGCCTAGAATTGGAGATCGGTTTGAAGATAATGGTTCAGAACTTGAGCAGCCTACAGCTATTGCTAGAGATATAAAAAAACTTTATGAAACTATTTTTACACTAAAAAACAGCTTAAAGATTGGCAATTTTCTAGTACGGAACAATGATTTAAGACATGTTGTAAGAAGAGTGTTTATAACAGAGAAATATCCATATTCTGAAATTCAAGATAACACCATCGGCTCAAAATTAGTTCCTATTGATATGTTGAGACTTAAACTATCTTTTTTTGGGGCAGTAAAGTTTGATCCAAGATCTGACAAATGGTTAAGGATTTGTATGTTTCAAGGAGCTCCATTACCAAATGAACTTAATTCATTTAATCAATATTGGATATATAACTAAAGTAATCAATGAGAAGTTATAGTGAAATCGATACAATTGTTAAACGTTCAACTAAAGCAAAAGGTTTCTCTTGGGGTGTTGCCGAAGAAATAGGAAAGAACATTAAACAACTTGAGTTATTTGGTTTACCAGGAATAAAAAACATAAACCAATATTTTAAGATTTTTAATAATGAGAATTTTGAAAATTGTCAATCTTTTAACAAAAGCAACAGACCTCAAAACTTTTACTGTCCGATTAAACTTGGATTAAGTTTTTTTGACCAATCTATCTCTATCCAAGAACTAAATGATATAGAAATTGAAAAAATGGCTTACCCATTGATATTTTTGCCGTTTGTCAGTAGATCTTCGGAAATAACGGGAAAGAGAATTTTTTTAAAGATAGATCAAAAAGAATTTTTATTAAATTTCAATCAATCGATTTATTCGAATTACTTAAGTAGTGAGATTGTAGAAAAAGCTGATGTAATTAAAGTTCAATTCTTAGAAAATAAGAATAATTTTTCTGAAGAAGATTGGAAAGAATTAACAAAATTATCAGAAAACACATTTGTTGAAGAAACTGATGAGTTAAAACAAAAAACTGCAGGAGCAGGATTAACAGATAATGACTGATAACTTTGAATATAAATCAGACAAATCGGATAATAATGAATTAAATGATATTTGTGATGAATGTAAAAAAGAAGATGAGTCAGTAACTCAAAATTTAATACTCACAGGATATAAACTTTGTAACTCCTGCAGAACATCTAAAACTTTATTTCCACTTTAAATATTTGTACTTATAGGTAATGAATTAATTTTTGTCATTACAAATGAAATTGTCAAAAAAGAAATAATTAAAAAAGACAAAAATACAATTCCAAATGCTTTTAAATTTGATTTTAAATTTAAAATATGTCGTGTTGCAATGATTAATGAAGCAAAAATCCAAAATTGAGTAAGAAAAATAATTAAAAGAACCAGTTCTGGTGTAACTGCAAAAAATCTTATCAGACCTGGAGCATGTGCGTACCCAACAGCTATAAGAACTCTTTTAAATGGAATTTTTCTATCTTTATCAGGAAAAATTTTAACCCCAATTACAAATATAAAAATTGCCCACACTAGCCACGTTAATAATGCTGTTAAACCAGATATACCAACTGATGTTTTTACAATCGTATTAGCTGCAATAGCACCCGCAACCCCATCTAAAATCATAATTAGAATTGCAAAATAAATTCCAGCTTCTCCATAATATCTTGGAGTTCTATAAAGAGTTTTATCAAGCTTTAACGATTTAAAAACAATATCTAAAAACTGAGCAAACATTAATTATCTTTATTTTTTTTTTGCGCCTTATATGAAACGATTAATGGGAATATTATTAGAGCAATAGCGATTATAATGCAAACAACTATGAAAAAGGTTTTCGTCATATTTAGGGGGAATTAAATTCCCCCTAAAAAAATTTTTATCACTTATTAACTACTTCTCTTGTATTTGCGTTGTAAGACTCTGTAAATGGAACATCAACTACAACTGCATCGACCGGTTCTCCAGGTTTATCAGAATATTTTTCTGGTAGATGGACTTTAAATTTCGATCCAACCTTACCTTTTGGAAAACCATTTGCATTTAGCGTGCCATCAAATGGAACGTATCCCATGGCAATATTTTTCCCTTTTTCTGGGTGATACCAAGGAGAAGTTATAAATCCTACAGGCTCACTCCCGTTTTCTGAAATTAACCAAAAATCTGGAGCATATTCTTCAATAGGTTTTCCTCCTAATTCAAGTCCAACTAATTGAAGTTTGTAAGGTTTATGACCTGCTTTTAAATCAGCTTTCATTTTCTCGAGAGCTTTTTTTCCAACGTAATCACCTTTTTTGTTCCATTCACCTTTGCCAGATAAAGAAACTTGATAACCAAGATTACATTGAAATGGATTATGTTCATGATCCATATCTTGTCCCCATGAAAGAATTCCAGCTTGTATCCTTCTATGGTGTGCAGGAGCAATTACCATTAAATTATGTTTTTTACCTGCCTCAAGAACAGCATTCCACATATCTTCAGCATATAAAGTTGCTTCTCTTAAATATATTTCAAATCCAGACTCGCCTGAAAAACCTGTTTGAGAAATAATACAACTTCTTCCACCAACTTTTGCAGACGCCAAACCATAAAAAGGCATGTTGTCTATGTCAACTTCACTTCCACAAAGATCTTTCATTAAAGCTTTTGCTTTAGGACCTTGAATTTGTACAGGACAAGCATCTATTTCATTAATTTGAACATTAAACCTTTCGTCAGCATTTACTCCTTGCAGATATAATCCAATATCACTATCTGATAAACTAAACCAAAATTCATCTTTAGATATTCTTAAAAGAATAGGATCATTTAATACTCCTCCATATGCATTACACAAAATTACATATCTTCCTCTCATTGGAGAAATTTTTGTAGCATCCCTTGTAATTACATAATCAACAAATTTTTCTGCATCTGGTCCTTTAACTTGTATTTGTCTTTCAACTGCAACATTCCACATTGTTACATGGTTTTTAATTGCTTCGTACTCAACCATTGCGCCACCATCTTCAGGTTTAACATAACCTCTTGGATGGTAAATTCTGTTATATACAGTTGCTCTCCAACATCCTGCTTTCATTGATAAATGCCAGTATGGAGACTTCCTTACTCTTGTTGATATTAGCATCTCAACTTTAGTAGGTCCGCTTTGTCTTAAATTGTATGGTACTTTTCTGTCAGACTGATCTACTGATGTTGTATGTCTTAGTTTACTATAGTCAAATTCATTAGACATAGTTATTCTCCTTCAACCACTTGTTAGTTTCCTTCAAGCCGCCGAATGTATAAATGTGGAAATAATCAGTATGCGATTTAACTTTCCCAATTAAATCATTAGGGTCTTTAGGTTTCAATAAATCTAACGCCTTACTAAAATTAGATTTAAGAAAGTTAATGGAATTTTTTGCCCCTACAATATTAGCAAATTTAATTAAGCTAGATATTTTCATTGGCCCAGTTATTCCAACATGAACTGGTATTGTTTGTTTTGAGATAAAATCTATAATAGGCTGAGTATCCATTAGCCACTGTGTAACTATATAATCAGCATAAGGCTTTTTATCTATCATAGCTTTTTCTAAATCAGAGTCGGATATATCAGGACTCCCCTCAGGATGTCCAGCAATTCCAATCTTGATACCATCAAAAAACCCTGTCTCTAACATTTGATATGAGCTATCAAATTTTCCGATCGGGTCACGACTTCCACCTATCACCAAGACCTGCTTAACACCCAAATCTTTACATCTAGAAACATAATCTTTCAGCTGATTTTCATCATTTATTGACCTTGCTGGGAAGTGAGGAACTGGATTAAATCCCTCTTTAACCAACTCTCCAGACTGTTGAGCGGTCTCTTTATAATCACCTCCAGGTAGCATTGTAACATAAACATCTTTTACCTTTGGCAACGTGCTTAGATCAGTTTTAGGACCTATTTCTAAAGAAAAATTCATAAGTAAATTCTTAATTATTTTATATTCCGTGTCTATAAAAATATTAAACAGCCTAACACATTGTAACCCATTGTCATGATCTGAAAATTTAATTAAATTTAGTCATGGAAAATAAATTATCTCAAATTACAGAATTATTCTCCAAAACAAGACAACAAACTCTATCCCTGTGCGAGAACTTAGAGGCTGAGGATATGGTCATACAGCCCAGCAAAAATGTTAGTCCTCTTAAGTGGCATCTTGGTCACACCACATGGTTCTTCGAAAAATTCATCTTGTCAGAATTGGATGAAAGTTACAAACCTTTTAACAAAGATTACAATTACATTTTTAATTCGTATTATAATTCTGTGGGTGAGTACAATCCTCGAAACAAGAGAGGTTCACTAAATAGACCCATCTTAAAAGATGTTGTAAAATATAGACACTATGTAACCGAAAATATTATTGATTTTTTAAAAAGGACAAAAAATAACAGGACATCATTTTTAGTTGAACTAGGTTCAAATCACGAACAACAGCATCAAGAATTAATGTTAATGGATATTAAAAATATTTTTTACAACAATCCATTGATGCCGACTTATAATTCTAACGATGATAAACCAACTGCTAAAGAAGAAAATGAATTGACGTTAGAAACTAGTAAAAAATTTAAATATGGAAACAACGAGGATATTTTTTGTTACGATAACGAATTACCAGTATCAGAAACACAATTAGATCCTTTTAAAATATATTCATTTGTTACTAATGCAGAGTGGAAAGAATTTATTAATGATGGAGGATATAAAAACCATGAGTATTGGTTATCTGATGGATGGGATTTTGTAAATAATAACAAATTACAAAAACCAATGTATTGGATAGATAATAATAATTATTTTACATTAAACGGTGTAAAAAAAATTGATAATGAAAAGCCAGTTTCTCATATAAGTTTCTATGAAGCAGATGCATTTGCAAGATATAAAAACAAAAGATTACCAACTGAATTTGAACTAGAGTATTTTTTAAAACAATCTGAGAAAAAAGGTAATTTTTTAGAAAATAAAATTTTCCATGAAGTAGAAGAAAAAGCAGACGATGTTTATGGAAATTTATGGGCTTGGACAAGTAGTAATTACACACCTTACAAAAAATACAAACCTTATGAAGGAAATCTAGGAGAATATAATAATAAGTTCATGTGTAATCAGTTTGTCTTAAAAGGCGGCTCACATTCTACGTCTATTAATCATGTCAGAGCATCTTATAGAAATTTCTTTTACCCAAGTGATACTTGGCAGTTTTGTGGTGTCAGACTAGCTGATGACATCTAGTGACTAATTTAAAATTAATAAACATAAACAATCAAATTCAAGATGATAAAAAATTAATCTTACAAGGATTATTAAATAAAAAACAAAAATATCTACTACCTAAATATTTCTACGATGAAAAAGGTTCGAAATTATTTAATAAAATTACAAACCTTAAAGAATATTACCCAACAAACAAAGAGTTAGAAATACTAGGTAGTTCACAAAAAGAGATAAGAAAGAAATTACCAATTAATTCAACAATTGTAGAATTTGGTAGTGGCTCAAATAAAAAAATTAAAAAATTTATAAATTCATTAAGTGAACCCAAAGAATATATTCCTATAGATATTAGTAAGGAATATTTGTTTGAAAATGCATCGATAATTGCAAAAAAATTCTCAGATTTAAAGGTAACAGCAATATGTGCTGACTTTAGTCAGACAAATAGATTAAATAAAATTTTAAAAAATAAAAAAAAAGTAGTTAGTTTTTTTCCAGGATCGACCATAGGAAATTATTTACCCAAAAATGCAAAAAAAATATTAAAAAATTTTTCAAAAATCATAGGTAAAAATTCTTATTTAGTAATTGGGGTTGATTTAATAAAAAATAAGAAGACCCTTGAAAATGCTTACAATGATAAATCGGGAGTTACAGCAAAATTTAATAAAAATATATTAAATGTAGTAAACAAAATTTGTAATTCAAATTTTCAAACAAAAAATTTTGATCATAAAGCATTCTACAATTTAAAAAAAAACAGAATTGAAATGCATCTTATTTCAAAGAAAAATTTCACGTTAAAAATTAATAAAAAGAATATTAAATTTACTAAAGATGAAACCATTCATACTGAAAATTCTCACAAATATTCAAAAAATAACTTTGTTAAATTAGTTAATAAATCTGGATTTAAAGTCTTAAAATATTTTGCAGATAAAAAAAATTATTTTGGAGTTTTTTTGTTAAAAGTGAAGTAAGTTTTATTATGGCTCAAAAAGACGTAGGTAACAAAATTCCCATTTATAAGTTAAAAGAAACTGATGAAGTGATGAAATATTACGATGAATGGGGAGATGGTAATAAATATGATAAGGATATGGTTGATTGGAACTATACAGGACCAAAAGAAACAACAAAAGTATTTTCAGAATTCCAAAAAAACAAAGACGCAAAAATTTATGATGCTGGTTGTGGAACTGGATTGGTGGGTGTTGAATTAAAAAAATATGGTTTTAAAAATTTTCATGGGGCAGATCTTTCAAAAAAGTTATTAGAATTAGTACCAAATGATCTTTATGAAAAGCTTGAACAAGTAGACTTGAATAAACCCATTAATAAAAAAGATGACGAATATGACTCTGTTATGTGTGTTGGTACATTTACTTTTGGACATGTAAAGCCACCAGCTTTGGAGGAATTTATCAGGATTACAAAGAATGATGGATTTATCTGTTTTACTATTAATGAGGGAATACATGAAGAATATGGTTTTGATAAAAAAATTGAACAACTTAAAGAGCAAAATAAATGGAAAGAAATAAAATTTTTTAAATCAGATTACATTGCGAGCAAAGACGTAAATGCTTGGTTAGGGTTATATCAAGTGATAAAATAAACCATGTCAGAAATTTACAATATTATAGATAAACAAAAGTTAGATATTGTATCTAAACCAATTAGTGAAGCTCATGGTTTACCAAATGAATGCTACATCAGTAAAGAATATACTTTAATTGAAAGAAAAAAATTATTTGAAGATAAGTGGATCGTCATTGGAGTTGGAAGTTCTATTCCAGATGAAGGTGATGTGAAACCAATTGATTTACTTGGAATACCCTTACTTATTGTTAGAACAAAAAATAAAGAAATAAAAGTTTTTCATAATATTTGTAGTCATAGAGGAGTTAAATTAGTTAAAGAAGCTGGCAAAATTAGAAATGTTATGAGGTGCTCATATCATTCATGGTCATATGACTTAGAAGGAAAATTAGTAGCTACACCTCATATAGGAGGCATGAATATTCATCAAACACCTGAATTTGATAAATCAAAAAGTAATTTAAAAGAGATAAGATCATATATTTGGTTAGATCTAATTATGATTAACATTAACAACAATGAAATTTCATTTGAGGATTATATCAGTCCTTTAAGTCAAAGATGGGAAAAATTTTGGCCATTGAAAGATAGAGAATTAATTTATCATGCAAATGATTATGGTTATTTTAAATTAGATGCAAAATGTAATTGGAAATTTGCAATTGAAAATTATTGTGAAAGTTATCATTTGCCTTGGGTTCATCCAGGATTAAATTCTTATTCAAAGTTAGAAGATCACTATCATATTCAAGGTCTTCCAAATCGTTTCGCCGGACAAGGAACAGTGGTTTATAATCCAAGGTTTGAAGGAAATGAAAAGTTCCCATGCTTTCCTAATTGGCCTAAACATAAGGAAAATATAGCTGAGTATGTAGCGCTATTCCCAAATGTAATGTTAGGAATTCACAAAGATCATTATTATGCTTATTGGTTAGAGCCAATCAATCATGAGTTTACAGTAGAACATATGGAAATTTATTACGTTGGAGATGAAGCAGCAAATTCAACAAAGTATAAATCTCTAAGACAAAAAAATCACAAACAATGGGAAGATATTCAAAAAGAGGATGTAGATATTATTCAAAGTATGCAAATAGGCAGAAACTCTCCAGCTTATAATGGTGGTAATTTTTCTCCAAAGATGGACAATCCAACTCATCATTTTCATAAGTGGGTTGCTGGTAATTTAATTTAAAGTTAAAACCTAAATATGAAAATTATATTAATCATGGGACTTCCAGGCGCAGGAAAAACTACATTAGCTAATGAACTTGCTCCTTTATTGAATGCAAAAAGATTAAATGCAGATGAAGTAAGAAAAGCTGCAAACGATTGGGATTTTTCAGAAGAGGGAAGAACAAGACAAGCAAAAAGAATGGCTGACTTTGCATTAAAATTAAAAAATGAAGGAAATTATGTGATTGCGGATTTTATTTGCCCAACTCCAAAAGCAAGAAGTTTATTTCCTGCAGATTATGTAGTTTGGGTAGATACAATAAAAGAAGGTAGATTTGATGACACTAATAAAATGTTTGTTAAACCAGAAAAATATAATTTTCATGTTACCACACAAGATGCTAAGTCTTGGGCACTAAAAATTTTAGAGGAGATAAAAAAATGACGTATCAATGGGATAATAAAAAACCAACAGCTCAAATGTTAGGAAGATGGCAACCGTTTCATGATGGTCACTATACTCTATTTAAGGAAATTATAAAAAAAACAGGACAAGTATGTATTCAAATTAGAGATGTACAAGGTGTTGATGATAACCCATTTAATTTTGAAACTGTCAAAAAAAATATTGAGGAAAAACTTAATCCAGAATTTGAAGGTAGATTCAAAATTATGCTTGTTCCCAATATTACAAATATTTGTTATGGAAGAGGTGTTGGATATAAAATGGAAGAAATAGTTTTGCCTGAAGAAATTCAAAAAATTTCAGCAACTAAAATTAGAGCAAAGATGAGAGAAGAAGGTAAATTAAAATAAGTGACTGTAAAAATAAATAAAGTATCACCAGGCGTTAAAAGAGTTTTAATTAATGATCCAAAAACTTATAATTCCTTATCCTACAATACTCTTTCGTCTTTATTAAAAGCATTCAAAAAATTAGATAATGATAAAGAAACTAGAGTTATTATTTTAGAAGGGGCTGGCAAAGGATTTAGTGCAGGCCATAACTTAAAAGAGGTAAGAGGTATAAAAAATAGATCTAATCATCTAAAACTGTTTAAACTTTGTTCAAAACTTATGATGCAAATTGTTGAAGGAAACAAACCAGTTATAGCTAAAGTGCATGGAGCAGCTTACGCAGCCGGATGTCAATTAGCAGCCAGTTGTGATCTTGCATATAGCACGAACTTAGCAACATTTGCTACACCAGGAGTAAAAATTGGATTATTTTGTAGTACACCAATGGTAGCTGTCAGCCGAAAAATTAGCAGAAAAAGAATGATGGAAATGCTTCTAACTGGAGATCCGATTAGTGCAAAATATGCAAAGGAAATAGGTTTGATTAATGATCATTTCAGTCCAAAAACTTTAAATAAAAAAGTGTTAGAAGTTGCAAAAAAAATTTCTTCAAAATCAAATTTAACAATCAAAATAGGAAAAAAAGGTTTTTATAAACAATTAGAAATGCCCCTAAACAAAGCTTATGATTATACAAGTAAGATGATGACACTTAATATGTCATCTTATGATGCTAAAGAGGGTATAAGTGCATTTATCGAAAAAAGAAATCCAAGTTGGAAAAACAAATAACCATTAAGTTGAAGTCACTTAAAAAAAAGATTAAGTTGTGATTAAAGGAGAAAATCAATCATGGATGGATGTTGTGGTCCTGGATATGCTAGTCCTGCAGAAGCAATAAAAGCACCAAAAGAAAAGCTTTTATATACAATAGCTATTTACACAGGAACAGGAATACAAAAACCAGACTACTTAGCAACAGTTGATGTTGATCCTGAAAGCCCTACTTATTCTAAAGTAATTCATAGACTTGAAATGCCAGGTATTGGTGATGAATTGCACCATATGGGATGGAATGCATGCTCTTCTTGTCATGGTGACTCAAAAATGAGCAGAAAATATTTATTAGTTCCAGGTGTTAGATCAAATAATATTTATGTTGTTGATACTGCATCCGATCCTAGAGCTCCAAAAATACATAAAGTAGTAGATGGATCTGAAATAAAGAAAAAAACTAATTTATCAGGACCACATACAGTTCATTGCCTAGGTTCTGAAATTATCATTTCTTTTCTAGGAGATGCACGAGGAGAAGCTCCAGGAGGATATTTACATTTAAACAAAGATTTTGAAATTGTAGGTAGATGGGAAAATTCAATGGGGGACATACCTTTTAGTTATGACTTCTGGTACCAACCAAGACATAATGTTATGGTTAGTTCTGAATGGGCTGCACCAAATACTTTTATGCCTGGATTTGATTTAGAGGAAGTTGGTCATTTGAAATATGGTAGACGACTTCATATTTGGGATTTTAAAAAAAAAGAGCCAGTTCAAACAATGTATTTAGGTGAAGATGGTTTAATACCATTAGAAGTGAAATTTATGCATAATCCTGACAGTAGTCATGGATTTTGTGGCGCAGCACTAAGTGCAAATGTAATTCATTTTTGGAAATCAAAAGAAGGAAAATGGGAATGGGAAAAAATAATTGATGTTGAAAATGAACCACATCCTGATTGGCCAATACCTGTTCCTGGAGTTATGTCAGCGATATTAGTTTCTATGGATGATAAGTATCTCTATATAAATAATTGGCTTCACGGAGATATGAGGCAATACGATATTTCAGATCCGCACAAACCTAAATTAACTGGTCAAGTTTGGATTGGTGGATTGTTAGGAAAGGCTCCAGAAGTAAATGGTGTTAAAATTGCTGGTGGACCTCAAATGTATCAATTATCTTTAGATGGCAAAAGGATGTATGTAACAACATCATTATTTTCTACTTGGGACAATCAATTTTATCCTGAAATTAGAAAACAGGGTGGAGCAATGATTATGATTGATTGTGATGTTGAAAATGGGGGAATGAAAATTAATAAAGATTTTATTGTTGATTTTGGTAAAGAACCAAATGGACCTAGTAGATGCCATGAAAGTAGATATCCTGGTGGAGATTGCACAAGTGATATCTGGCTATGACAAAAATTACAATCTCAAACAGAAATAACAGTGCATTTGAAGTAACTGGAAAAAAACCTTTATTAAATGAATTAAGAGATCAAGGGGTTGATCTTCCTTACGGATGTCAGTATGGAGGATGTATTACATGTGCAGCTAAACTAATTAATGGAGAAGTGGATCAACGTTCTCAAGTTGCTTTAAATAACAGACAAATAAATGATGGATATATTATTTTATGTGTTGCTAAAGCAAAAACAGATTGCACAATTGAGATAGGAGTTGAAAGTCATGATAAATTGTATCGAAATCCTTTCCTAGACCCTTTAGAACCTCATGAATTAAAAGCAGATATCGCGAGTAAAAAGGAAGAAAAAAAATAAAGATGAACCACAATGAACCTTATAGCGCTGAATATTTAAAAGATATTTTAAGCTCAGTTAAGACAATTGCTATGGTTGGTGCTAGCCCAGACAAAACCAAATTTAGCTACGGTGTATTAAGAGTTTTGCACGAAACTGGTTATGACATGATACCTGTAAATCCTAAACCAGGTATAAAGGAAATTAGAAATTTAAAAGTTTATCCAAATTTATCGGCTATCGATAGACCTGTTGATATGGTTGAAGTATTTAGAAAATCCGAGGATCTTTATGGAATTGCTGAAGAGGCAATATCAATTGGAGCAAAAGTATTATGGGGACAAATAGGTGTAATTAATCATGATGCAGCAAAAATTGCTGAAGATGCAGGTTTAAAAGTAGTTATGAATAGATGTCCAAAAATTGAACTCTTCAGACCATTTTGGAAACCGCGACTAGATCTTAAGATTTAAATCAAATTATGGATACAACACTTTTAGATGAAAAAATAAAAGAACTATATTTAAGTTATAGGACGATAGCAATTGTTGGAGCAAGCCCAGACTCAAAAAAAACTTCCAATATAATAATGAAATATTTAAGAAATACAGGTTACAAAATTTTTCCTGTTAATCCAGTAACAGATAATAAAATTATACATGGTGAACCAGTTTATAAAAAACTAACGGATATTAAAGATCATGTTGGAATTGTTAATGTTTTTAGACCCAGTGAAGAGGCTGAGGAAATAGCAAAACAAACAATAGAAATTGGTGCAAATGTATTATGGTTGCAATTAGGAATTCACAACGAAAATGCAGCTAAATTAGTCTCTCAAAATAAAATTTATTATATCTCTAATAAATGTATTAAAAACGAATACGATAGATTATTCAAAACTATATAATATCAAATTATTAAGTGTGATATTAAGACCTTTTATTTCATTTTAAATTTAAGATAAATTTAAAATATGAAATCCAAAATTTTATTTTTTTTAATTACATTTTTTTATTTTAATTCTTCATTTGCCGATGTTTTAAAACCAAGTGTGAATATAGATCCAAAACAAGTTGTTTTAATTCAACTAAAGGCGTTAATGAAAAATGACAGTCCATATAAAGATAGAGGGATTGAGCAAACATGGGAATTTGCACATCCAAATAATCAAAGGATGACAGGTCCATTAGATAGATTTAAAAGAATGTTAAAAGGGGCTTCTTACTCGATGCTGATTGATCACAAAGAAAATACAGTAACTGAAATTTACAAATCAAGTACAATGGCAACTTATGAAGTTGTTGTCTTGGATAAGGACAAACAATATTTTAAATTTAAATGGAAAGTTGAAAAGAATAATAAAGAAGGCAATCTTTTAGATTGCTGGCTAACAACAGCAGTTTCACAACCAATACCAATGGGATCATCAATATAATGAAAAAGCCTCCAATGTATATTAGGTACGCAATTCTAATGTTTATATTATGCTTTCCAACAATTTCATCCACTCAACTTGGATGGTATTTTTGGGGAAGTGAAGTTGGGATTAATATTGGCATGGTAGTAGGTACAATTTCCGTTATAGTTGCCGCTTATTTAATGTTCAGAATGGGCTGGCGTGACGCAGATGATGAATAATAGAATTTTGTTTCGTTAGTAATTAAAATTTAGTAGGAATCTGATAATGAAATCCAAAGCAAAAGTTGTTGTAGTTGGTGGTGGAGTAGTAGGGGTTAGCGCACTCTATCACTTAGCAAAAAAAGGTTGGTCAGATGTTGTTTTAATTGAAAGAAAAGAACTAACCTCAGGCTCAACTTGGCATGCAGCGGGCTTATTACCACTATTTAATATGAGTTATTCTGTAGGGCAACTTCATAAGTATGCTGTCAATTTATATAAAACTTTAGAGGAAGAGACAGGTAAGAATGTAGGTTTCAGCGTTGTATCAAATATTAGATTAGCAAGCACTAAAGATAGAATGGATGAATACTTTCAATACGCCGGTGTCGCTCAAACAATAGGTGTTGATGTAAAATTTTTAACTCCAGACCAAGTTAAGGAAATCTGGCCATTATGTAATACATCAGATTTAGTAGGTGCAATACAACACCCTGAAGATGGATATATCCAACCAGCTGATTTAACACAAGCACTTGCAACAGGTGCAAGAAATAGAGGAGCAGAAATTTATAGAAATACAAATGTTGTTGGAATGAAACAAACTAAAGATGGCTGGGTTGTTGAAACAGATAAAGGGTCCATAGAATGTGAACATATTATTTCTTGTTCAGGAAATTTTGCAAGACAAACTGGAAAGATGGTTGGATTAGATATTCCAGTTATTCCAGTAGAACATCAATACATTGTTACTGAACCCCATCCAGAAATTCAAAAAAGAAAAAAAGATGGATTACCAGAGATGGGAGTTTTAAGGGATAGTGATAGCAGATGGTATATGAGAGAAGAAGCAGGTGGATTAATTTTAGGACCATATGAAGATGGTGCACCAGCTTGTTATGTAGATGGACCATCAAAAGATTCTGAATATGAATTATTTCAGGAAGATTTGGATAGATTGGCCCCACACATTGAAGGCGCAATACATAGAGTCCCTGCGTTCGGAGAAGTGGGAGTTAAGAAAGTTTATAACGGTGCAATTTGTTATACACCTGATGGTAACCCAATTGTTGGTCCTGCTTGGGGATTGAAAAATTTTTGGATAAATGAAGGTCATAGCTTTGGTATTACCGCAGCAGGTGGAGCAGGATGGCAACTTGCTGAATGGATCGTAGATGGTGAACCCACAATTGATATGCTTGGTGTTGAACCAAGAAGGTATGGAGATTATTGCTCTAAATCATATTTAAAAGCTAAAAATGAAGAAGCCTACAGTCACGTTTTCATAACTCACTTTCCTGATGAAGAAAGACCAGCAGCAAGACCATTAAGAACAGCGCCATGTTATGACAGAATGAAAAATTTAGGAGCAGTGTTTGGTCAAAAATTTGGATGGGAACGACCTAACTTTTTTGCAACTGATGGAATGGAGCAAAAAGATGATTGGTCATTTAGAAGATCAAAATGGTTCAATGCAATGGAAAAAGAATGCAAAAACGTAAAAGAAAATGTTGGTCTTTTGGATATGACTGCATTTGCAAAATGTAGAATTAAGGGACCTGGTGCTGAGGAATTTTTAGATAATTTAGTTGCAAACAAATTACCAAAAAAAGTTGGAAGAATTAATTTATGCCACGCTTTAAATACTAAAGGTGGAGTTCATTCTGAATTTACTATTATGAGAGAAACACATGATAGCTTTTATTTAGTATCAGCAGGAGCTTTCCAAAGATTAGATCATGATTGGATTTTAAAATGGATGCCTTCAGATGGTTCAGTGCAGTTTGAAAATTTAACTAATAGTAATGGGGTTTTGGTTGTTTCAGGTCCAAAAGCAAGAGAATTAATGCAAAGAGTTTCTAAAGATGATTTTTCAAATGAGAATTTTAAATGGCTAAGTGCAAAGATGGTTGATGTAGGTTATGCACCAGTTAATGCAATGAGAGTTAATTTTGTTGGTGAATTAGGATGGGAACTTCATCATCCAATTGAATATCAAAATCACATTTTTGATAAACTTATGGAAGCAGGACAAGATCTTGGACTAAAGCCATATGGTATTAGAGCAATGAATAGTTTGAGAGTAGAAAAATCCTATAAATTGGTTGGAACAGAACTATCAATAGAATACTCACCTTATGAAAGTGGTCTTGATAGATTTATACATCCTAATAAAGGAAGTTTTATTGGACTTGAAGCATTGAACAAGTGGAGAGAAAAAGGTTTTGATAACAAGCTTGTTACCTTGGAGGTTCACAATCCAAAAGATGCAGATGTATTAGGCAACAATCCCATTTATGAAAATGGAAGTGTTATAGGAAGAGCTACAGGAGGAGATTTTGGTTTTAGAATTGGAAAATCATTAGCATTAGGAATGGTTAAACCAGAATTAGCAAATGTTGGACAAAAACTTAAAATTGAAATATTAGGTGAGAAATATGATGCTACAATTTTAGATGAAAGTCCTTACGATCCAGAAAACAATTTATTAAGAGCTTAATGAAAATATTAGTCGCAGTTAAAAGAGTTATTGATTACAACGTTCAAATAAGAGTTAAAGAAGATGGTTCTGGTGTTGTTACTGACAACGTTAAAATGTCAACAAATCCACCAGATGATAACGCGATAGAAGAAGCAGTAAAAATTAAAGAGGCTGGCAAAGCTAAAGAAATAGTTGCAATTACAATCGGTGAAGAAAAAGCTCAAGAAACTGTTAGAAAAGCATTAGCTGTTGGAGCGGATAGGGGAATACATGTCAAAGTTGATAATGTGATTGAGCCATTAGCTGTTTCAAAAATTTTAAAAAAAATTGTAGAAAAAGAAAATCCTGATTTGGTGTTTATGGGAAAACAAGCAATTGACGATGATTGCAATCAAACTGGTCAAATGCTTGCAGCTTTATTAAATTGGCCTCAAGCAACTTTTGCATCGAAAATTGAAGTTAAAGATAATGTATTAGAAGTAACTCGTGAAATTGATGAAGGTTTAGAAACTATTGAAGTAAATGTTCCAGCTATTGTTACATGTGATTTAAGACTAAATGAACCAAGATATGCTTCGCTTCCAAATATTATGAAAGCTAAGAAAAAACCAATAGAACAGTTAAATGCTTCAGATTTAGGAGTTGATATTAATCCTAGAATCGAACAAATTAAAGTTGAAGAGCCACCAAAAAGAAAAGCTGGAATAAAAGTCGCTAGTGTAGAAGAATTGGTGCAAAAATTAAAAAATGAGGCTAAAGTAATTTAAATGTCAGTATTATTAATTGCAGAACATAATAATAAAGAGGTTAGACCATTTACATATAACGCTATTACAGCAGCTTCTCAAATAAATGAGGATCTTCATGTTTTGGTTTTAGGTCATCAAGCTGATGATGTTGCAAAATCTTTATCTGAAGTTCCAAATGTAAAAAAAGTTATTCACGTTGATAATGAAATTTATGAAAACTACATTGCTGAAAATTATACAGCAGCAATAATTAAGCATGCAGAAAGTTATTCACACATTGTAAGCTCAGCAAATACATTTGGTAAAAATTTAATGCCAAGAATTGCAGCATTACTAGATACTTCGCAAGTGAGCGATATAATTAAAGTTATTTCTGAGGATACTTTTTTAAGACCAATTTATGCAGGAAATGCTTTTGCTACGGTTAAAAGTAATGACAAAAAAAAATGTGTTACTATTAGACCGACGTCGTTTGACCCTGCTGATAAGAGTGGTGGATCTGCTGAAATTACAAAATCTGATCCAGCAGAAGCTAGTTCATCAACTAAATTTCTAAAGAAAGAAGAAGTTAAGTCAGACAGACCAGAGCTTGGAACAGCTAGAATAGTTATTTCTGGTGGCAGAGGAATGCAAAATGGCGAAAATTTCAAATTAATAAGTGATATTGCGGACAAACTTAATGCAGCAATTGGCGCATCTAGAGCAGCAGTTGATGCGGGTTATATTACGAATGATCATCAAGTAGGACAAACGGGTAAAGTTGTGGTCCCAGATTTATATATTGCAGTTGGAATTTCAGGTGCGATACAGCACTTAGCAGGAATGAAAGAAAGCAAAGTTATTGTGGCTATAAATAAAGACGGTGAAGCTCCAATTTTTAGTGTCGCAGATTACGGATTAGAAGCAGATCTTTTTGAGGCGCTTCCTCAGTTTTTGTCAGAATTGAACAAATTAAACACTATACAAAAATAGCAAATACTGTAAGAAATTATCATTATGTCCAGAGAAGTGATGGAATACGATGTTGTCATCGTAGGTGGCGGACCATCAGGACTTTCAACTGCAATTAAATTAAAGCAGTTAAATCCAGATATTAATGTCTGCCTTTTAGAGAAAGCATCTGAAATAGGTGCACATATTTTATCAGGGAACGTGTTTGAAACACGTGCTTTAGACGAACTAATACCTAATTGGAAAGAATTAAATGCTCCCATTAAAACAAAAGTTACAAAAGAAAAATTTTTATTTTTAGGAAAACAAAAATCATTAAGTTGGCCAACATGGTTGCTTCCGAAGGTTCAACAAAATCATAACAATTATATTATAAGTCTTGCAAATCTTTGTAGATGGTTAGCAGAGCAGGCTGAGGGATTGGGAGTTGAAATATTCCCAGGATTTCCAGCAAGTGAAGTTTTATATAATGATGATAGATCAGTTAAAGGTATTGCAACCCAAGATATGGGTATCGACAAAGAGGGAAATAAAAAAGATACTTATGAACCAGGAATGGAATTACATGCAAAAGTTACAGTATTTGCAGAAGGATGCAGAGGTCACTTAGGAAAAGAATTAATTAAGAAGTTTGAGTTGGATAAAGGTAAAAATCCTCAACAATATGGAATTGGTTTTAAAGAAATTTGGGAGATAGATGAAAAAAATCATGCAGAAGGTTTAGTAATGCATACTGCTGGATGGCCTTTAGACAATAACACCTACGGTGGAAGTTTTATGTATCATGCAGAAAATAAACAAGTTTTTCTTGGTTACGTAATTGGATTAGATTACCAAAATCCTCATCTCTCACCTTTCGATGAATTCCAAAGATTTAAAACTCATCCAGATATAAAAAAAATAATTGAAGGTGGAAAAAGAATTTCTTATGGCGCAAGAGCTTTAATTGAGGGAGGTATACAGAGTTTACCTCAGATGTTTATGCCTGGTGCTTTGTTAGTTGGATGTGATGCGGGAACATTAAATATGCCTAAAATAAAAGGGTCTCATACTGCAATGAAAAGTGGAATGATCGCTGCTGAAACAATTTATGAGCATCTTACAAAAAATATAAATTTATCTACATATGAACAAAAATTTAAAGAAAGTTGGGTTTACAAAGAATTATATGAGGCGAGAAATGTAAAGCCAAGTTTCTCTTGGGGTTTAATTCTAGGTATATTATTTACTGGAATTGACCAGATTTTATTTAGAGGAAAGCTTCCTTTCACATTAAAGCATAAACACGCTGATCATGAAGCTTTAAAACCAGCAGATAAAATGCCAAAAATTGATTATCCTAAACCTGATAACGTTATTACATTTGATAAAACTAGTTCGGTTTATTTAACGGGTACAATTCATGATGATAATCAACCAGTACATTTAAAACTTAAAGATCCTGATTTGCCTATAAAATATACTTTAAAGAATTTTGATGAGCCCGCACAAAGATATTGTCCAGCAGGAGTTTATGAAGTTCAAGAAGTAAATTCTGTTCAAAAATTTGTAATCAATGCTCAAAATTGCATACATTGCAAAACTTGTGATATTAAAGAGCCATCTCAAAATATTACTTGGGTCACTCCAGAAGGTGGGGGTGGACCTAAATACGGAAATATGTAATTAAGATAAATCGATTGCAAACTTTTTTAAAGTTTCAATTGGAATAAGTTTCAAAGTGTTTTTATGAGTTTTCTTTAAATAAATTGGACATCCTTTTCCCGCTTCTAAAGCTTTGGCGTACCAGCCTGCGCACACACACCAACTATCTCCATCTTTTAAACCCGGAAAACCAAATTCTGGATGAGGTGTAATTAAATCATTGCCTGCTTCTTTACACCATTCTAAAAATTCAGTGTTTACTTTTGCACAAACAGTGTGCACACCATGATCATTTTCATCTGTATAGCAACATCCGTCTCTATACCATCCTGTTAAAGGATCATTAGAACATAACTCCAAGTCTTCGTCTAAAACATTTTTTTGTTTATCAGGCATGAAACAATCTTGTTAATTTTTTATCAATATCTATATTAAAAGAAAATGATCTTCTTTCACCATCAGATTTAAATGGATATGCAGTATGCATTAAATTATTTGGGAATAAGATAAGATCGCCAACTCTTGGTTTATGATTAAATATAGAATTATTTAAAAAAGATTTAGAACCATAAATAAAATCAATTGTTCCATTAGTTTTAATTTTTTTATGTCCCTTTGTTAAATTTTTTGGAATTTTTAAATAACCAACTCCTGAAACATTGCCATCATGAAAATGTACAGGGTTATAATCATTTTTAAATTGTCTTACGACCCATAAATTTTTTATTTTTATATTTTTAGACTTCTTATTAAGATTTTTTTTTAAATATTTATTTACACTTTTAGAAATAAAACTTTTTAAATTTTTTTTTATAAATTTATTTTTTAATTCAATTTCTTGCTCAACTTGACCTACTAACTTTTTTGAATAGTCATTTGATTTCGATTTTTTTTTGTCTTTAATAATACTTTCAACCTCGTCATTAATTTTTTTTACTAAATTTGATGGAATTTTAATAACAGCAATTTTTGGTCCAAAGGGACTTAAAACTTTCATTAATTTTTTATATTTTTGTTGGATTAGGTTGTCCTTTATAAACAACTTCTGGGTCAAATTTTTTTTCTTCTTCTTCAAATTTCATTTCAATTTGTCTTGCATTATCAATTTTACCCAAAGGGATAGATCTATAAAAACAAGATCTGTACCCAACGTGGCAACTAGCACCTTCGCCAATATCTACAGTCATCCATACAGCATCTTGATCATCATCAATTCGAATCTCTTTTACTTTTTGAACAAATCCACTTGTTTTTCCTTTGTGCCAAATTGATTGTCTTGATCTGCTCCAGTAGTGAGCTTCTTTGGTTTCAATAGTTAACTTGAAGGCTTCTACATTCATATACCCATGCATTAATATTTCTTTTGTTTTTGAGCATGTTGTAATGACTGGAATCAATCCATCATTATCGAATTTAGGAGATAAAAGCTTGCCTTCTTCTATTTCTGCTACATTTTCTCTTTTTTTAAACATATATGTGGAATTATCTAACATAATAATAAATATAATAAATATTTTAAAATTAAGGTTTTATATATATAAAAGCACGTCATGAAATTAGTAAAAAACGAAAACGAAAAAAAAATTAACGAAGTAACAGACAAGGAAGCTGAAGAAGCTTTTGTCAAAATCCTTAAATGGTTAGGTGAAGATCCTACCAGAGAAGGTTTATTGGAAACTCCAAAAAGAGTTACAAAAGCATTTAAAGAATATTTCAAAGGCTACAAAGAAGACCCTAAAGCAGTTTTAGATAAAACATTTGGTGATGTTGAAGGCTATAGCGATATGGTTGTTCAAAAAAATATTTCAGTCCAAAGTCATTGCGAACATCACATGGCACCAATTATAGGAATTGCTCATGTAGCATATATTCCAAATCAAAGAGTTGTAGGATTAAGTAAAATAGCAAGAGTTGTAGAAGTATTTTCTAAAAGATTACAAACACAAGAAAGATTAACTGTTCAGATTGCTAATACTTTAATGGAGTCGTTGGATGCAAAAGGTGTTGCGGTTACAATTGATTCAACTCACCAGTGTATGACTATGAGAGGTATAAAAAAAGAGCAAGCTACCACAGTTACAAATTTTTATCTTGGACAGTTTAAGGACGATTTAAGTTATCAAAATAGATATTTGCGATTTATTGCAAAATAATATTTACTGATAAACATGGCGGACTCATTTAAAGCAGTTGTAATAAACAATCAGAACGAAAATTTTACAAGAGAAGTCAAAGAACTAAGTTTAGACCGTTTTAAAGATGGGGAGGTGCTTGTTAAGATAGATTATTCTGATCTTAATTGGAAAGATGCAATGATACTAAAAGATGGTGGCAAATTAGTAAAAGAATATCCAAGAATACCTGGCATTGATTTTTCTGGAACTGTTGCACAAGGTGATGGTGAAGAATTCAAAGAAGGAGACAGAGTTATATTAACAGGTTGTAGAGCGGGAGAACTTTTTGATGGTGGATATTCTCAATACGCAAAAGTTAAAAAAGATCATATTACAAAAACGCCTGAGGGAATGACAAATAAACAAGCTATGATTCTGGGAACTGCTGGTCTTACAGGTTTGTTATGTGCCTTTGCAGTCAAAGCAAGAGAGGAACTATTAATGCAATCAAAAGTTAATGATGTATTAGTAACTGGTTCTACCGGAGGTGTTGGTATGGTGGCAGTAATGGTTCTTGCTAAAATGGGAATTAACGTTACAGCGATAACTGGCAAACCAGATAAAGCAGATTACTTAAAAGAACTTGGTGCAAAAAACGTTATAGATCGTAAAGAATTTGAGGGTGAAGCAAGATTAATAGATAAAGGAACATGGGATGGAGTTGTAGATACCGTAGGTGGCAACATTTTATCGAATGCTATTGCTCAAACTAAGCCAAAAGGAATTGTTGCTATATGTGGAAATGCTAGTGGCAATAAATTGAATACTTCAGTAATCCCATTTATATTAAGAGCAGTAAAATTATGGGGAGTAGACTCCGTTAACATCAGTAAAAAAAGAAAAGAGTTTGTATGGGGAGAATTTCCTGCTTTGTTAGATTTTAATATTTTAGAAAAATCAGTAAATACTATTGGATTAGATGAATTATTA
>CACNAX010000009.1 GCA_902618565.1 uncultured Pelagibacteraceae bacterium | reverse complement strand
AAACACTAAAGATTATAAAAAAAAATAATAAAAAATTTGTATTAATAAATGGACCAATCTCAAAAAAAAATTTCTTAAGAAAAAATTATTTAGGTATTACAGAGTATTTATCAAAGAAAACTAACTCTAAAAATCAAGTAATGCTAATTTATAATGATGAAATATCAGTATCTCCTATTACTACACACCTGCCAATTAAGTATGTTACAAAAAATTTAAACAAACAAAAAATAATTGAAAATATTCTTACTATAGACATCTTTTATAAAAAAGTTATCAGGAAAAAAGCTAAATTTGCAATTTTAGGATTAAATCCACATTGTGAGACCATAGATAAATTAAGCGAGGAAGATTTATTTATTAAACCGTCTATTAAAAATCTTAAAGCCAAAGGTATAGATATAAATGGGCCATTTTCTGCAGATACTTTTTTTTTAAAAAAAAATTTAAAGAAATTCGATGTTGTGATTGGAATGTATCATGATCAAGTTTTAACTCCAATTAAAACTATCTATGAATTTAAAGCAATAAACATTACATTAGGTCTACCATTTGTCAGAATGTCTCCCGATCATGGGCCTAATTCTACAATGCTTGGAAAAAACAAATCTGATCCATCTTCATTTTATTACGCAATGAAATTTGCAGAAAAACTAAAATAATTTAATGCCAAAAAAGAGCTTGGGTCAAAATTTTCTTAATGATGACGACACATTAAATAAAATTGCTGATTGTGGAGAGATATCAAATAATGATGTAATTTTAGAAATTGGACCCGGGACCGGAAACCTTACAAAAAAATTATTAGATAGAAATCCTAAAAATGTAATAGTTGTTGAAAAAGACAGGGGCTTAACAATTTTATTAAAAGAAAAATTTGGTAATAAAGTTCATATTATTAATGATGATATCTTAGATTGCTATAATAAATTTAGCTCTTATAAACAATTAAAAATATTTGGTAATCTTCCATACAATATTTCAACTCAAATATTAATTTCTTTTATAAAAGTTGAGCAATTAAAAAAAAAAATTAAAAAGTTTGTTTTTGTTTTTCAAAAAGAGGTCGCAGATAGAATTTTGGCTAATGAAAATTCTAAAGAATATGGCAGAATTTCAGTAATAACCTCTTGGAAAATGAACTCTCATAAAATATTTGATATACATCCAAAATTTTTTTTTCCAAGACCAAAAGTATGGAGCACTTTAGTCACACTCACACCAAAATCAAACTTTGAAGATCTAAATAAAGTTAAAAATCTTGAGCATATTACGAATATCTTTTTTAATCAAAGACGCAAAATGATTAGAAGGCCAATGAAACAACTTTTTAAAAATTTTGAGGAAATTGCAAAAGATTTAGGTCTTGATCTAAATTTAAGACCACAAAATTTATCTACAAAAAAATATTTAGAAATATGTAAAATTTATGAAAAATTAAATCAATAAATTTTTAACATGCTTTTTAATAAAATTTCGATCAAATTTAGCTTTGTTTTTACTTTTAATTATTTTCATAATTTTTTTATAACAAGTTTTTAAATCATCGTTAATAAGCACATAATCATATTCTTTCCATTTAGATAAATCTTTTTTGAATTCTTTCATTCTTTTTTTAACTGTTTTTAAATTTTTTTTTTCTCTTTTAATTAATCTATTTAACAATTCTTTTTTAGATGGTGGTAATATAAAAATTGTAGTCAATTTATAATTTAATTTTTTATTTCTTATTTGTCTCGTGCCTTGCCAATCAATATCAAAGACAATATTTTTTCCTTTTTTCAAGTTTTGTATTACTAAATCTTTAGATGAGCCATAATAATTATCAAAGACTTTAGCATGTTCTAAAAATTTATTTTTTTTAATAAGCTTTTTAAAATTATTTTTAGAGATAAAATAATAGTCTTTGCCATTACTTTCATTTGGTCTTGGTGATCTAGTAGTATGAGATATAGAAACAGAAAAGTTTTTATTTCTAGATATTTTTTTTACTAATGTAGTTTTTCCAGCACCAGACGGTGATGAAAGAATGTAAATTCCACCTTTTCTAAAGCTGGACATTTAATTTAAAGATTAGTTTGCTTTATTTTCGATAAATTTTACTGCATCTCCTACAGTAAGAATTTTTTCTGCATCGCTATCTGAAATTTCAGAACCAAATTCTTCTTCAAAAGCCATTACTAATTCAACAGTGTCTAAACTATCAGCCCCTAAATCATCTATAAAACTTGACTCTTCAGTAACCTTAGCTTCATCTATTCCTAAATGATCGGCGACAATTTTTTTTACTTTATTTGAAACATCTTCTGACATATTTTCCTTATAGTTAATTTTTGTTAATAATTATTTATATTATTTTGTCAACTAAAATACATACCACCATTAACATGAATAGTCTCACCAGTTATGTAGTCAGATAGAGAAGAACATAAGAAAACTACTGCATTAGCAACGTCTTCGGGAAGTCCAAACCTCTCAAGTGAAATTTTATTTTCTAAAGTTTTTTTAAAATGATCGCTTATTTTATCTGTCATCTCAGATTTTATAAAACCAGGAGAAACACAATTTACAGTTATATTTTTCTTCCCATACTCCATAGCAAGACTCTTTGACATGCCTATTATACCTGCTTTTGAGGCTGCGTAATTAGCTTGCCCAATATTTCCAGTATGACCAACGATTGATGTGATGTTTATAATTTTACCACACTTATTTTTTAACATTCTTTTAATTGCATATTTGCTAAGTAAAAAAGATGAAGTTAAGTTTAAGTTAATTACTTTGCTCCACTCCTCATCTTTCATCCTAATTGCCAAGTTATCTAAAGTTATCCCAGCATTATTTATTAAAATATCTATCTTATTGTCTAATATTTCACTACATTCATCGATAAATGTCTCAATTAATTTATGATTTGAAATATCAAATTTTTTAATTTCAATATTATTAAATTGTTCTTTAATTTTATTTAGTTTATTTTGATTTGTTCCTGTCGCAATTATATTGGCATTGGCTTCATTTAATTTTGTTAAAATAGAACCACCTATAACTCCTGTTGCGCCAGTAACTATTATATTTAATTTTTTTAAATCAATCATTAAATAATTTTTTAGTATCCATTAAGTTGTTTACCTGATTTAGTTTAACATTTCTATCTATTCTTTTAATAAGTCCAGATAGAACTTTACCTGGACCGATTTCTATAAAGTGATTAATACCTAAATTGATCATATTATTTACACTTTCTCTCCACCTTACAGGTTTTTCAATTTGTTCAATAAGTAAATTTTTTATCTCATTAGGATCATTTGAAGGTTTGGCTGTTACATTAGAAACAACAGGTATTTTAGGAGACTTGAATTGTGTATTTAAAAGTTTTTTTTTCATTTCCTCTGTTGCTTTTCTCATTAAAGGGCAATGAAATGGAGCGCTAACTTGAAGCTTAACAAATTTAATACTTTCTTTTGCTAATATATTGCAAAAAAAATTAAGTGAAGCTGTTTTTCCACTTAAAACAATTTGTCCATTTGAGTTATCATTTGCAATATAACAAATATTTTCATCATCAACATCATTTAAAAATTTTTTAATTAAATCTATATTTACTCCCAAAATAGCAATCATACCACCTTCTCCTACTGGTACAGCATTTTGCATTGCTTTCCCTCTATCACTTAGCAATTTTAGTGTTTGATCAAAATTTAATGATTTAGAACAACATAAAGCAGAATATTCTCCTAATGAGTGTCCAGCAAAATAACTAGCATTATTAATTCTATTATTTGTCAATTGTTCTAATACTTTGAATATTGAGTAACTTGTTAAAAAAATTGCAGGTTGAGTATTTTCGGTTTTATCCAAGTCTTCTTTTGGTCCCTCTAAAATAATTTTGCTTAATTTTCTTTGTAAAATTTCATCCGCCATTACAAAATTATTCTTTACAATTTCGAAATTATCATAAAATTCTTTTGCCATACCAATAATTTGGGATCCTTGGCCTGGAAATATTAAAGAAAACATAAAAAAGTTTATAAAATAAGTGTTTTTTTATATTGTAATTAAAAATTTATAATAGTATATCCTCAGTTTTTCTATAAAATTATATGAACTATTACGAGCATACATTGATAGCAAGGCAGGATACATCTCCAAGCCAAATTAAACAATTAAAAGAAAAATACACAAAAATTATTGAAGGTAATGAAGGCAGTATATTGAAGTATGAGAATTGGGGATTAATGCAATTATCTTATCTAATAAAAAAAAATAAAAAGGGAAATTATCTTCATTTTAAAATTGAGGGGAAAGGAAGCACTATAGAGGAATTAGAAAAAAACGAAAAAATAGATAAAAATTTGTTAAGATATTTAACAGTAAAAGTAAAAAAATTGGATCTTGAAACCGATTATTTTAGAAAAAATGAGGATTCAACTAAAAAGTAGTATATCATGAAGAAGAGGAATTTAAAAAAGAAAAATACTCAAAACAATTTTTCTAAACTAAGTATATTTCAGAACCAAAAATACAAATTTAAAAAAAAGTGCCCATTATCAGGAAAAGGAGCTCCAATAATTGATTATAAAAATATAAAATTATTAAAAAGATATATTTCTGAAAATGGTAAAATATTGCCCTCAAGAATAACATCTGTAAGCCAAAAAAAGCAAAGGGATTTGTCTTTATCAATAAAAAGAGCAAGAAATCTTGCACTAATTTAATCATGAAAGTCATATTATTAGAAAACGTAAGAAAAATCGGATCAATTGGAGAAATAATTGATGTAAAAAGAGGATTTGCAAGAAACTATCTTATTGCACAAAAAAAAGCTCTTTTTGCATCGAAGGAGAATATTAAAGAAGTAGAGAAAATAAAGAGTGATCTTAATAAGAAAGATCAAAATAAAAAAAATGAAGCAAAGATTATTGAGGATAAATTAAAAAATAAGCAGTATGAAATTAAAAAATTAAGTACAGAAAATAAGGAATTATATGGTTCAGTTAAACCAACTGAAATATCAAAAATTTTAAAAGAAGCTGAAAATGTAAATATAAACCCATCGATGATACAACCAACTAAGGAAATTAAATCTTTAGGCTCTTTCGAAGTAAATTTAAATCTTCACTCTGAAATTCAATCTAGAATAACCATCAAAGTCGTTCCCCAAGAAGAAAACTTGTAATTATACACTCTTTTCCCCAATCAATTATTTTATTTGTTAATTATTAAAAACTTATTTAAAAATAAGAATGTCTAAATCATTAGATATTATTAAGAATCAAGCAGAAGAATTACCTAATAATATAGAAGCTGAGCAATCAGTTATAGGCTCAGTGTTGTTAACTAATGAAATTTTTGATGATATTAGTTTAATTATATCAAGTAAAAACTTTTATGACCCAGTTCATAAAAAAATATTCGAAGCTTTAGAGAAATTGATTTATGGAGGACTGCTCGCGAATCCCATTACATTAAAGAATTATTTTCAAAAGGAAGATAACGACTTAAATATTCCTGAATATTTAGTAAAAATTACAAAATTTTCTACATCATCTAGACAGGCAATTGAATATTCAAAGCTAATATTTGATTTATATGTAAAAAGAGAACTAATAAAAATTTCAGGAGAAGTTATTGACCAAGCAAAACTAAACGACCTAAATTCAGATGGACAGAAAATTATAGAGAATTACGAAAAATCATTATTTGATCTTGCAGAAAGGGGTTCTTTCAGTTCTTCGTTAGTAAAATTTGATGAGGCCATGAGACAAACAATTGAAATGGCATCAAATGCTTATAAAAATGAAGAAGGAATTGTTGGAGTTCCAACTGGATTAAAGGACTTAGATGACAGATTAGGTGGTTTACATAAATCAGACCTTGTAATTATTGCTGGAAGACCTTCAATGGGTAAGACCGCTTTAGCAACTAATATTGCCTTCAACGCTGCAAAAAAAATCCAAGAAAGTGGTGAAAAAAGTACGATAGCATTCTTTTCTTTAGAGATGTCTTCAGAACAACTTTCAACAAGAATCTTGGCTGAGCAATCACGAATTAAGTCTAATGATATAAGAAGAGGAAAAATATCAGAAGAACAATTTGATAAATTTATAGAAACTTCTAAAGATATATCTGAAATACCACTATACATAGATGAAACCCCAGCAATAACTATTGCAGCTTTAAGCAATAGAGCCAGGAGGATTAAAAGACTATTTGGACTTGATATGGTTGTTATAGATTATATTCAATTAATGAGAGCATCTAATTCAAACAATGGAAGAGTGCAAGAAATATCTGAAATAACTCAAGGTTTAAAGGCATTAGCAAAAGAACTAGCTGTGCCCGTTTTAGCATTATCCCAACTTTCAAGAGCTGTGGAGCAGAGAGATGATAAAAAACCACAATTATCAGATTTGAGAGAGTCTGGATCGATCGAACAAGATGCAGATGTGGTTATGTTTGTTTACAGAGAAGCATATTATTTGCAAGGAAAAGAGCCTAGACCTGCAACTGTAGAACATGCAGAATGGCAGGCTAAAATGAATGAGGTTTCTCATTTAGCTGAATTAATTATTCAAAAACAAAGACACGGGCCAACTGGCAATGTGATGCTTGAATTTGAGGCTATGTTTACTAAATTTAAAGATATTCAAAATAATTAAATTAAATTATAAAAGCTAATAGTTGATGTTAGCTAAATTTTATCAAAATTTTGTTTTAAAAAAACCAAGCTTAATTTTAGTTTTACTATTAAGTTGCTTATGTTTTTTTGGGTATTTTTCAAAAAACTTTAGGCTAGATGCGTCTTCTGAAACTTTATTAATAGAAGGTGATCCTGATTTAAAATATTTAAATGAAATAAATGAAAGATATGGTGCAAAAGAATTTTTAGTTCTAACATATACTCCAAAAGGAAGTATGATAGATGAAAATTCTATCGAAAATCTTATAAAATTAAAAAAGGAAATTCAAAAACTTAATTGGGTGCATAGTGTAATCACACTATTAGATATTCCTTTACTAAACAGTTCTGATGAACCACTTATAGAGAGACTGCAAAACTACTCTACACTTAGTTCAAAGGGTATTGATAAAAAAAGAGGGTTTAATGAAATATTGAATAGTCCTGTTTTCAGGAATTTCGTAATAAGTGAAGATGGCAAAACATCTGGTATTATAGTTTATTTAAAGTCTAAAGATAAAATAAAAGACTTTAAAAGTAAAAAAGACGAAGAGATATATAAAGACAAATTAAAAAAACAAAATCATCAAAATATTTTAGAAATAAGACAAGTAATACAAAATTTTAATTCAACAAGCAAAATTCATTTAGGTGGCATTCCTATGATTGCTGATGATATGATGACTTTTATAAAAAATGATATAATTGTTTTTGGACTCGGAGTTTTTTTATTTATCGTTGCAACTCTTTGGTATGTATTTAGAAGGTTGATATGGATAATAGTACCTATAAGTAGTTGTTTTTTTTCAGTAATAATAATGACAGGACTTTTAGGTCTCTTAGGATGGAAAGTTACTGTTATATCATCTAATTTTATTGCTTTAATGTTGATATTGACAATGGCTATGAATATTCATATTAGCACCAGATATCTTCAGCTTTCAAAACAATTTCCAAAGTTTAATAAATTTAAAATTATTTCTTTAACAACGAATAAAATGTTTTGGCCTATTTTGTATACAGCTTTAACAACTATATTTGCTTTTTTGTCTTTGGTGTTTAGTGAAATAAAACCAATAATAGATTTTGGATTTATGATGACTTTTGGTCTAATAATTTCATTTCTTATTACTTTTAGTCTATTGCCAACATTAATTAATCTATTTAATTTTAATATAGTTGCTTTGAAAGAGGAAAAAGGTACTAATATTACTAATTTTTTCAGTAAAGTCTCAGTTTCAAGTCAAAATACAATATTTGGAACAACCTTAATAATTATATTTCTAAGCATATTGGGAATTTCAAAACTTGAAGTAGAAAATAGTTTTATAAATTATTTTGATAAAAATACGGAAATTTATAAAGGAATGAAACTTATAGATGAAAAATTAGGTGGCACAACACCACTTGAAGTTATTTTAAAATTTCCAAAACAAGATGAAGTCGAAAAAAAATCTGAAGAAGAAGAAGACGATTGGGGTGATGAAGATGAAAATGATGAAAAATATTGGTTTACTAAAGACAAAATTGATAAGATAAAAAAGGTCCATAACTATTTAGACTCTTTGGAGCCAATCGGAAAAGTACTTTCTTTTTCTTCAATAATTGATGTTGCAACTCAATTAAATAACAATAAAGAGCTAGGTTCTTTAGAAATGGGTGTTTTGTATACAAAAATACCAGATAATATAAAGAAAGAAATTGTAGATCCATATATTTCAATACAAGACTCTGAAGCAAGGATAAGTTTACGAATAAAAGACTCTTTAGACGATCTAAGGAGAAATGATTTACTCATTAAAATAAATTCTGACCTTAAAAATAAATTAGAATTGAAGCAGGATGAATATAAATTAGGTGGAGTATTAATTTTATTTAATAATCTTTTACAAAGTTTATTCAAATCTCAAATTTTAACTCTTGGGTTTGTTATGCTTGGTATATTAATAATGTTTATTATTCTTTTCAAAAATTTAAAATTGGCATTAATAGGTGTTGTGCCAAATTTTATAGCAGCTTTTTTTATATTAGGTTTAATAGGTTTATTGGGAATTCCACTAGATATGATGACAATTACAATAGCGGCAATAACTATAGGTATAGCTGTAGATAACAGCATTCATTATATTTATAGATTTAAAGAGGAGTATGCAAAATTAAGAAATTATAATAAGACATTAAAATTATGTCATTCAACAGTGGGTAAAGCTATTTTAAATACCTCAATTACAATAGTTTTTGGATTTTCAATTTTAGTTATGTCAAATTTTATACCAACAATTTACTTTGGTGTATTCACAGGGATTGCTATGTTGCTTGCAATGATTTCAGTTTTAACACTTTTGCCATCTTTATTACTTAAAATTAAACCATTCAATTAATGATTGAAGCTATTCAGGAATTTTTAATACAAGTAACATTATTTGATTATATTTTTTTTGTATTAACGGTTTATTTTCTAATTCAAGGATCAAGAAAAGGGTTTGTTTTAAGTTTATTGTCAGCAGCTAAATGGGTATTGGCATATATTTTAACAATTTATTTCTTTCCAAAAGTAAAGCCTTACTTTGATGGTATTTTAGATAGTGAATATGTTCTTGATATAACTGTAGGTGTAATATTGTTTATCTTAATAATATTTCTTATTCTTTTAGGAAATAAAGCAATAAGTAAAGTTGTTACTTACACTGGATTAGGTTCAATTGATAAAGTTTTTGGTTTTTTCTTTGGAATCGCCAAGAGCTATGTTCTAATTGTTTGTTTGTTCACAGCTATTGACGTCGTTTACGATAGCAAAAAATGGCCATTAAATTTAAAAGATTCGTTAACATTTCCTTGGGTTGAAAAAGGTAGTATCTATCTTATAAAGGTATTTCCAAATCAAAAACAATATGAAGACGCTAAAGAAAAAGTTCAAGATGTATAACCCTAAATTAAAAGAGGAATGTGCCGTCTTTGGTATAAGCAATACACCAGAAGCATCGACCTTAACCGCTTTAGGACTTCATGCATTACAACATAGAGGGCAAGAAGGTTGTGGAATTGTGTCATTTGACGGTGAAAAATATCACTCTGAAAAAAGATTTGGGTTAGTTGGTGACAACTTTAATGATGAAAAAGTTTTAAAAAACTTACCAGGAAATTATGCAATAGGTCACAATAGATATTCTACAACTGGTGGAACTGCTTTAAGAAATGTACAACCATTCTTTGCTGATACTAATTCAGGTGGAATTGGTGTTGCGCATAATGGAAATCTAACGAATGCAATTACACTTAGAAACAAAATGGTTGAAGAAGGCTCAATCTTTTACACAACATCAGATACAGAAACGATAGTAAAACTTATAGCCAAATCAAAAAGACCAAACACAATTGATAAAGTTATTGATGCTCTGTTTCAAATTCAAGGTGGGTATGCATTGGTTATGATGACACAAAATATACTTATTGGTGTAAGAGATCCTTATGGAATTAGGCCTCTGGTCATAGGAAAATTAAAAAATTCTTATGTTTTTGCATCTGAAACATGTGCATTTGATATTATTGGTGCAAAGTTTGTAAGAGAAGTTGAAAATGGTGAAATTGTTTATGTAGAAAATGATGAATTGAAAAGCATCAAGCCGTTTCCTCAAAAAAAAGTAAGACCATGTGTATTTGAATATATTTATTTTTCGAGACCAGATAGTATTTTAAATGGCAAAACAGCATATGAATATCGAAAAAGATTTGGAGCAGAATTAGCAAAAGAGGATAATTTAGATGCTGACCTAGTTGTACCAGTGCCAGACTCTGGTAATGCTGCTGCATTAGGTTATGCAGAAGAAAAAAAAATAAACTTTGATCTAGGTTTAATAAGAAATCATTATGTTGGTCGAACTTTTATCGAACCATCACAACAGATTAGAAGTTTAGGGGTTAAATTAAAATTAAATGCAAACATTTCAGTTATAAAAAATAAAAAAATAATTTTAGTTGATGACTCTTTAGTTAGAGGGACTACTTCATCAAAGATTGTAAAAATGTTATATGATAATGGTGCTAAAGAGATACATGTTAGGATAGCAAGTCCAGAAATTAAATACCCAGATTTTTATGGAGTTGATACGCCTACAAAAAAAGAATTATTAGCAGCAAATAAATCAGTAGAAGAAATAAAAGAATTTATAAAAGCAAAATCACTTAAATTTTTAACTTTAGATGGTTTATATCGAGGAATGGGTTTTGAAAAGAGAAATGCTGCTTATCCTCAATTAACTGATCATCATTTTACTGGTGATTATCCAGTAAAAATAATTGATGAACTTGGAGAAGATAAAGTTACACAATTATCATTATTAAGCACAGGATCTAGTAATTGATGAAAAAAGTAAATTTTACAGAAATGAAAAATGGTTCAAAAGAAGATTATGAATTATTAGAAATGTATGAAAAAAATTTTGAACGTAAAACAGCAGATAGATTGCTTAAGTATCTTGCAAGTCAAACTACAACTCTTGAAGGCTATCAAATAACTAGATTAGAACATTCCTTGCAGGCAGCCACAAGAGCTTACAAGAATGGAGAAAGTGAGGAGATGGTTGTTGCAACTTTACTTCATGATATAGGAGATGACTTGGCGCCTATGAATCATTCTCAATATGCCGCTTCAATAATCAGACCTTACGTTTCAGAAAAAACATATTGGATAATACTTCACCATGGACTTTTTCAAACCTATTACAGTGCTCATCATTTAGGAGGTGATAGAAACGCTAGGGATAAATTCAAGGATCACAAATACTATCAAGATACAGTTGATTTTTGTGAAAAATACGACCAGTCTTCTTTTGATCCTAATTACAAATCTATGTCTCTAGAAGAGTTTGAACCAATGGTTAAAAAGATATTTGATAGAAAACCTTTTTATCATCACTAATTTTTAAAAAAAAACATGACTAATAAACTTAAGGAAGAGAAAAGTCCGTATTTAAAGCAGCACAAAGATAATCCAGTAAATTGGTTTGCTTGGAATAAAGAAAGTTTAGAACAAGCAAAAAAAGAAAAAAAACCAATATTTCTTAGTGTTGGATATGCAAGCTGTCATTGGTGTCATGTGATGGCTCATGAAAGTTTTGAAGATGATCAAACTGCTAAAATAATGAATGAAAAATTTATAAATATTAAAGTTGATAGAGAAGAAAGACCTGATTTAGATTATGTTTTTCAAAGAAGTTTATCTATTTTAACAGGAACACAGGGGGGTTGGCCTTTATCGATGTTTCTTGATGAAAATGGAGTTCCTTTTACTGGTGGAACTTATTTCCCACCAAAAGAAATGCATGGAAGACCAGATTTTCAAAAAGTTCTAAATAATGTTTCTGACGTATATAATAAGAATAGAGAAAAAATTCTCGATCAAGCGCCCCAAATGCAAGAAATATTTGGTAAAATTAATCAAAGATCAGCAGTATTAAATCAACCATTAGAGCCATTTTTAGAAAAAATTATACAGCACCTTGATAAAGATAATGGGAGTTTCAAGGGAGCTCCTAAGTTTCCCCAATTTTATTTATTTGATGCAATGTTTTATTTTTATTTAAAAACAGGAAAAGGAGAATACTTTAAACCTGTTGAAACTTTACTATACAATATTTCGTCAAAAGGAATGTATGATCATCTAGCTGGAGGTATAGCAAGATACACTGTTGATGAAAATTGGATCATCCCTCACTTCGAAAAAATGCTTTATGATAATATTCAATATATAGGATTGTTAAATAAGTTCTTTCAAAAAACTAATAATCTTTATTATAAAGGGAAGTTAGAGCAAACCATAAATTTTATCAATTCAGAATTTAAAAATGATTTTGATCTTTATGGTTCTGCATATGATGCCGATAGCGACGGTGTTGAAGGAAAATATTATGTATGGAATTATGCAGAACTAAAAAATACTTTGGGTGCTAAATTTAATTTATTTGCAAAAAAATATAATTTAACTGAAGAGGGAAATTTTGAAGGTAATAATATTTTAATAGAAACTTATAATAAACTTTCCGATGATGAGATTAAAGAAATCTCAAACACAGAAAAAACGTTATTAGATCAAAGAAATAAACGTACTAAACCATTATTTGATGATAAATCTCAAACTGATCAAAATTGTTTTTTATTAGAAACACTTCTTCTTTCATCGCTAGTAACTGATAATGAAGAATTAAAACAAAATACTCTTGTTAGTATAAAGATATTGGAAAAATATTTATCAGACAAAATTTTCCATTGCTATCAAGACACAGAGATTGACGCTTTTTTGGAAGATTACGTATACTATGCTAGTCTTTTGATAACTATTTATGAGTTAGATGGTGACGTTAAATACATTGAAAAATCAAAAGATATTTTAATAAAAACCTGGGAATACTTCTTTGATAAAAAATCAGGCTTAATGCAGAAAAATAAAATATTAGACAATGATCTATTTGTACAACCAGTAGATCTAAATGATAATAATATACCAAATGGAAATAGCGTATATTTAAACTTATGTAATAAATTATACATAATAACTAGTGACAAAACATGGTTTGAAAAAATTAATATTTTAAAAAAGAGTTTCCACCAAGTTTTAAACTCAAACTTTGCACAAATGTTTAGTTTTGTTAAATCATTGGATATTTGTAATGAAAGTATATCTTTTACAATTCATGGAAAGCAAAATTTAGATCCTAATATAAAAAAGTATTTGCAAAAAAATTTTTTTACTAGAGCTACATTTAAATATCTAGATAATGAAGTAAAAGAGGCAAAAATTGTTATATGTAAAAATCAAACTTGCTCTAACAAATTAAGTAATATAAAGGAAATTGAAGATTATCTAAAAAGAAACAATATAAGCTAATGATAGAAACAAAGGAACAAATAATAGAACATTTTAAGTCAGGCTCAAAGGATAAATCTAATTTGAAGATTGGAGTTGAGCATGAAAAATTTATTTTTGACAAAAAAACAAATACGAGAATTGATTATTACAAAATCAAGAAAATGTTTGAAAATTTATATGAGTTTGGCTGGAAACCTATTTTTGAGGAAAAAAATCCAATAGCGTTAACTAAGAATGGTAAAAGTATTACTTTAGAGCCTGGCAATCAAATAGAGTTATCTGGAGCAAAATTAAATAATATTCACGAAGCTTGTGCTGAGTCTCATGAATATTTATTTGAATTAAATCAGGTAATTGAAAAATTAGATTTTAAAATAGTAAGCGCTGGATATGATCCTATATCTAAACTTGAGGATATACCTAATAATCCAAAAAAAAGGTATGAGGTTATGACCAAAGATATGCCTGTTGGAGGAAAACTAAGTTTGGATATGATGTATAAAACTGCAGGTACGCAATTAAATTTAGATTATACCTCAGAAGAAGATTTTATAAAAAAATTTAAGTTGGCAAATAATTTAGTTCCAATATCTATCGGACTTTTTGCAAATTCCTCTATTGTTGAAAAAAGTAATAGTGGATACTTATCTTACAGATCTAAAGTTTGGCAAGAAACATCTAGAGGTGGATTGCCTGAGTTTTTTTTAAAAGATGTAAATTTTGAAAAATATGCAGATTATATTATGAATTATCCAATCTTATTTTTACAAAGTGAAGGTAATTATATATCTGGAAAAAAATATTTATTTAAAAACTTTATGAATGGAGAAATTAAAGAAATTGGAAATAAAATTCCTAGTACTAACGATCTTGATACACATTTAGGAACAATATTTACAGAGAACAGATTAAAACAATATATCGAATTAAGATCAATGGATGCGTGTGGATGGGAGTGTTTATGTGCTGGTCCTGCCCTATTCACTGGATTACTTTATGGAAATCTTGAAGAAGCTTTAGATTTAATTAAAAATTGGGAAGCTAATGAAGTGCTTTCAGCTTATAAAAATGCCCCTAAAAACGGCTTGAAAACTAATTTGATGGGCAAGGATATTTCGTATTGGGCAGAGAGACTATTAGACATATCAAAATCAGGATTAAAAAAGAGAGACTTTTTAAATAGAAAAAAAGTAAGTGAAGTAAAGTTTTTAGATCACTTAGAAAAAATTGTAAAAAGTAAAAAAACAAATGCTGATAATATAATAAGTAAGTATTCAAATTCCGAAAATTTGAATGATTTATATGACCAATAAAATTGTTGCTATACAAGGTGATAATTTAAAAAAAATAAATATCAAAACAGATACTACTATTTTTTTAGCTAATGAAGCTCAAAACAAGGGTTATAAATTATTTTATTATTATCCAGAAAATTTATCGAATATAAGAGGAAAAACTGTAAGTGAAGGATATTTTATTAAAATTGATTATTCAAAAAAGAAATTTTATAAAATTTTAAAAAAATCAAAATTAGACTTATCCTTTGCGAAATATATTTTAATCAGACAGGATCCACCTTTTAACTTGGAATATATATCTACAACCTTAATGTTAGATAGAATCAAAGATAAAACAAAAATTATTAATGATCCTACTTCAGTAAGAAATATTTCAGAAAAATTTTATTCTTTAAATTTTAAAAATTATATGGCGGATACAATATTTACTAAAGATTTGATTGAAATTAAAAAATTTTTCAAAAAGCATAAAAAGATAATAATTAAACCTATTCATAGCTATGGTGGCAATGATATAAATCTTATTTCAGGAAAGCTTAATTTGCTTAAAATAAAACAAATATTGAAAAAACATGGTCACATTATGTGCCAAAAATTTTTAAATAAAATTAAGTTTGGAGATAAAAGAGTTTTTATTATAAATGGTAAGGTTTGTGGAGCTATATCTAGAGTTCCAAAATCAGGATCAATATTGAGCAATATGAGCAAAGGTGCAAAACCTAAAATCGCATTTTTAAGTAATAAAGAGCTAAAAGTTTCAAATATTATTGCAAAAAAAATTAAGAAAGACGGAATATACTTTGCAGGAATAGACTTCATTGATGGAAAGTTAAATGGAGATATAAATGTAACATCACCAACGGGTATAAAAACATATTTTGATTTATCTCAGATAAACTTGGCTAAGACTTTTTGGAAAGGTTTATAGTTGAAAAATTTGTCAAATCAGCAAAAAGGATCATCTCTTGCATTTATAGCTGTGATGTTTATCACACCAGATTCACTTTTTATAAGATTATCTTCTATAGATACTTGGGGATTATTGTTTTATAGAGGTGCGATACCATTTGTAGCTGTATTAATTGGACTTCTCATATTTTATAAAAAAAACTTTATTAAAGCATTTTTGAATGTTGGTTATGCTGGTATTTTTTATATTATTAGTTTTTCGATTTGTAACATCACATTTATAATTTCAATCCAAAATACAAATGTAGCAAATACATTAATAATGATTGCGATGGCACCTATGCTTTCAGCAATCCTTGGTGCAATATTTTTAAAAGAGGTTCCCGATAAGAAGACTTGGATAGCTATAGCTATTACTTTAGTAGCTGTAATATATATATTTTATGACTCTCTAGAGATGGGTAACTTATTTGGTGATCTTATGGGTATAACAACAGCTTTTGGACTCGCCACCAACGCGGTAATAATCAGGTCGGCAAAAGATAGAGATTTGCTACCTTCAGCAGTTGTCGGTAAGCTTACAGTAGCTCTATTTGCTCTCTTTTTCGTTGAAAGTTATGAGTTAGTTGAAAAAGACCTGATTTATATACCTTTAATGTGTATTTTGTGTGTAGCAATACCATTCGTTTTGGTGACGATTGCTCCAAGATTTATACCTGCCGAGGAAGTTAATCTGTTTTTTCTTCTAGAGACCATTTTAGGACCCATTTGGGTTTGGTTAGTTATCAAAGAACAGCCGAGTATAGAGACAATAGTTGGTGGACTTGTAATTATTTTCACTATAGCTATTCACTCTTATCTAAAATTAAAATCTTCTTCTAAATAAAATTATTTTTCTTTTTGTCACAAATTTGTCTTGATTTAAAATTAGATCGCCCATAAACACCGCTAATTTTATGAACAAAATTATAAAAAACTCTTGGGCTCTCTTTATGGGTATGGCATTTATAATGCTCGCTCATGGTTTTCAAGGTACTCTTTTAGGTGTTAGAGCAGTTAAAGAAAATTTTGGTCTATCATCGACAGGTTTTTTGTTTTCTGGATATTTTGTTGGATATTTTATTGGAGCAAAAATTATACAATCATTAATTCATAGAGTTGGACATATTAGAGTATTCGCGGCTTTTGCTTCTGTCACTTCAATTGTGGTCTTGTTACACTCTATTTTTGTAAATCCTATTTCATGGTTTGTACTTAGAATGATTTCTGGATTTAGCATGGTTTGCCTTTATACAATTGCTGAAAGCTGGTTAAACGATAGATCTACAAATAAGAATAGAGGTAGTGTTTTATCAATCTACATGATTGTTATGTATGCCTCTATGGCGATTGGAATGTTTTTCATAAACTTTAGTAAACCAGAAAACTTTCAACCTTTTATACTGATATCTTTATTTATGTCATTGTCTCTTGTTCCAATATTATTAACGAAAAGAAAGGCTCCAAATTTTAAAAAAATATCAGGTATGAAGCTAAAGGAAGTTTATAAATCATCGCCATTTGGTGTTGTAAGTTCTTTTTTAATTGGAATATCACATTCAGCTGTTTTCTCATTGATTGCAGTTTATGCTACATCGATGAATTTTAGTATTTTAGAAGTATCAATAGTAACCTTTTTATTTGCTATATCTGGAGCTATATCTCAATGGCCAATAGGAAAATTATCAGATGTTTTGGATAGAAGAATTGTAATTATTTATACAACATTTGGAGCAGCTTTATTTTGTTTTTTGGCGATTATTTCCTCGGGTCAAATGTATATGCCTGCAGGTTTAGCTACATCAAAAATATTTTTTTATATCTGTATAATGTGTTTTTCTTTTTGTAGTCTACCAATGTTTGCATTAATTTTTGCACACACAAATGATTTTATACCAAAAGAAAAATTTGTAGCAGCAGGAGCAGGATTACAATTTGTTTTTGGTCTTGGTGCAATTTGCGGTCCTTTTATGTGCTCATTATTTATGGAATTTTTAGGAGAAAATGGGTTTTTTATTTTTTTAATTATATTTCATTCATTTATTGGTTTATTTGGAATATATAGAATGCAAATTAGAGAATCTGGAGATAACCCAGATTCACAATTTGCACCTATGCCTCAAACGATTACTCCAGCCGGTATAGAACTTAATCCTTCAACTGAACCAATAGATGAACCAAATAATTTGAACGAATTTAAGAAAATTTAGTGTAAGTTCAAAATTATGAAAACAGCATTAATATTCGGATCAACTGGATTAATTGGTGGAATATTACTTAAACTGTTAACTAATGATCAAAAATATAAAAAAATTAAGGTTTTTGTAAGATCTTCTACTTCAAAAATTGATCCTAAAATAGAAGTTATTCAAACAGATTTTACAAAATTAGAAAATATTAAATCAGAAATAAAAGGCGATGATTGTTTTTTTTGCATTGGAACTACAAGAAAAAAAACACCTAACAAACAAGATTATATAAACACCGAATACAATTTACCTGTAACAATTGGAAAAATTTGTAGCGATAATAGTGTACAAAATTTTACTTATATTTCTTCATTGGGTGCCAGTTCAAAAAAAACAAATTTGTATTTAAAAAATAAAGGTATGGCTGAAGAAGAATTAAGAAAACTAAACTTTAAAAAATTTATTGTAATTAGACCTTCATTTTTAATTGGAAAAAGAATAGAGGAAAGATTGGGAGAAAAAATAGGTATTTTTGCCATGAAATGTATATCGCCAATTTTAGTTGGAGATTTAAAAAAATATAAATCGATAAATGCAGAAATAGTTGCCAAATCCATGATAAATATATCAAACAGCGAAATACAAAGTGGAGTATTTGAACCACCTCAATTATTACAAATTGGACGAGAATAAATTTTTTATAAAGTAATAAAATATTAAAAAAAATTATTTAAGTGCTATAATACATTTCAAGGAGGTATCTATGGCTAAATTTTTTTTAATGGGAAATTTTACAGAGAAAGCATTCGCAGGCTTTTTAAAAGATCCAGGATCAGATAGATCTGAGGTTGCTAGAAAGTGTTCTGAAAGTGTTGGTGCTGAAATGAAATCTTACACATATTTAAGAGGACCCTATGACTTTATAGTTGAAACTCATGGCACATTTGAGCAAATGGCTGCTATAAAAATGGCTACTGAGGGAAGTGGTGCACTTAAAAATATCGCCATTTGTGAGGAAACACCAATGAATGAAATTGCAAATCATGCAACAAAAGTATCAAGTGGCTATAAAGCTCCTGGACAATAATATAACTGGTAGCTTCATTAATTATGGAGCTACCAATTTAAAATCGAAACTGTCAAAATATCTCATTCAAATAAAGTAATATTGATCTATTAAGAAAGTTATGAACAAAAGAAAATTTATAAAATTATCTATATTTGGATCATTATTATACAGTATTTTTCCATACAAAATTTCATTAGCTGAAACCAAAAAAATAATTAATCAAAATTTAACAGAAGCCCAAAAAAAAATAATGTTTGAGGAAGCAACCGAACGACCATTCTCAAGCCCTCTTAATTATGAGAAAAGAGAAGGTTTTTATCACTGTGCAAATTGTGGAGCTAAACTATTTAAGTCTAGCTCGAAATTTGATAGTGGAACTGGTTGGCCATCATTTACAGAGGCGCTTCCTGGAGCTTTTAAAACTAAGGTTGATTACAGCTTTGGCATGAAAAGAATTGAATACCATTGTGCAAAATGTGGTGCTCATCACGGACATGTCTTTGAAGACGGTCCTGGATCGACAGGAAAGAGATATTGTAATAACGGCTTGTGTTTAATATTTAAGCCATCATCATAAAACGGAGGAATAATGAAGATATTGAGTATATTGAAAGGGGTTGAATTAGTTATAGCAGATTTAGAAGTAAATTTGGGAGAACAAGTGAGAAGTGCACCTACGTTATGCGCAAGATACAATGGTAAGATTATACCTTTAAACACTGCTCAAGATGGTCGACCTATTCTTATGAGAGAAGAAAACGCTTTAGAAAACTAATTTTGTATTTAATTGCGTCAACTTAATTAAGTTTATTTACAAGAAAATATTATAAAAAATAACTATGACATTTGAATTACCAAAACTAGATTATTCTAATGAGGCTTTGTCTCCAATAATGTCACAAGAAACATTAGAATTACATCATGGAAAACATCATCAAACCTACATAACAAATCTTAACAATTTTATAAAAGATACGGACATGGCTGAAATGTCATTGGAAGATATAATTGTTAAAAGCTCAAAAGATAACTCAAAAGCTGGAATATTTAATAATGCAAGCCAGCATTGGAACCATAATCTTTTTTGGAAGTGCATGAAGCCAAAAGGTGGTGGGAATATTCCGTCAAAACTTGAGAAAAAAATTGTAGAAGATTTTGGAAGCGTTGAAAAATTTAAAGATCAATTTAAACAAGCAGGTATAACTCAATTTGGATCAGGTTGGTGTTGGTTATCTTTAAATAATGATAAATTGGTCGTTACAAAAACAGCTAATGCTGCTAATCCTTTAATTGATAACTTAAAACCAATACTTGGTTGTGATGTCTGGGAACATTCATATTACATTGATTATAGAAATAGAAGACCTGAATATTTAGATAAATTTGTTGATAATCTTATAGATTGGGAATTTGTTGAATCTCTATTAATCTAATTAATCCTAGAACTTTTTGAGATAAAACAAAGTTTGAAGCAGTATGAACAAGGAAAATACAAGTAAACTCTGGAAATTTATTCAGGAAGCTGGCGATTATTTGGATGGTCAACTTCCTGATCACCCAAATCATCCAAAAGGAAGAAATCCATATGCTCATGTAGCAATATGTGTAAAAAACAAATTTAATTCTACTTATAAAGATATTCCTGATGACAAATTTGATGAAGTAATCAACTATATTAAATTTTTAAAAGAAAATCCTAGTTAATTAGATATAGTTTTTAGAAACTCTTCTACTTCACTACTTTTGGTATTCCAAGCTGTAACAAGTCTAACCGTCTTACCGCCTAATTCCTCATTGCTCATCATATATTCTTCTGAATTTAAATGCTCAACCATCTTTTTTGGCAGTTTAACAAAAACTTCATTTGCCTCAGTTGGATATTCAAGTTTAACTTGATTACTAGAAACTAAACCATCGCTTAATTTTTTTGCCATCAGATTTGCATGTCTTGCATTTTTTAACCAAACATCATTTGAGATATATCCATCTAATTGTGCAGAAACAAAACGCATTTTAGACAATAGATGACCGGATCTTTTTAACAAAAAAGGTAAATTGCCAACTAATTCCTTATTAAATATAATAATTGCTTCAGCTGCTATACATCCGTTCTTCGTTGCCCCAAAAGATAATATGTCAATTCCTGATTTCCATGTCATTTCTGCAGGTGTAACATCAAGTGAAACAAGCGCATTAGCGAACCTAGCACCATCCATATGTACTTTTAATTTTTTTTTATGTGCAATTTCAGAGATATTTCTAATTTGATCTAAAGTATAAACTTCACCAGTTTCTGTTGCTTGAGTTATGCTAACAATAGATGGTTGAGTATGATGCACAATTCCAAACCCTCCAATATTATCATTTAGCTCATCAACTGTTATTTTGCCGTCTTTACCGTTTAATGGAACAAGTTTTGCTCCACCTGTATAAAATTCAGGGGCTCCACACTCATCAACATTGATATGAGAAAATTTATGGCAATAAATATTTCCAAATGATGGAGAAATAGCAGAAAGTGCTAAAGCATTTGATGCAGTTCCTGATGCTGTGGGGTAAACAATTACATCCTTTTCGAAAATTTTAGAAAATTTTTCTTGTAACACACCTGAAATTTCATCGTTACCATACGGAGGAGCAATACCATCATTTGCTTTGATAATTGCATCCAAAACTTCTGGACAAGCTCCTGTCACATTGTCTGAAGCAAATTTTACTCTTTTACGTTTTGTATTAATTTTTGCGTTCATTTTATTGTTTTGGAAAATAATCTTTTAAAGTACCTTCTCTATAAACATCGGCTGTACAACAATGAAGGCCTCCACCAAAAGCATATGCATCTCTCAATTCTACAGGGATAACTTCCATACCTAATTTATCTAACTGTTCAGCTTGATATTTTTCACTTTTTTCAACGCATACAGTTTTAGGGTCAAGAACTAAAACATTCATTGATAGCCATACTGAAGAGTAACAAAGTGGTGGTGGGGTATTATGAGCAGGTTGTGCAGCATCAATAATTTCCCATCCATTATCTTCAAATAATTTTCTTTGTTCTTTTGGAAGTCTTCGTTGTGGATTATTAATAATTAACCCTTCTTTAATTGGGGTAAAGGTTGCATCAATATGAATTGGATAAGGATCGCCTGGGAAATTTACAGCATGAACTCTATGATCCTTAAAATGTCTTTTTATCCAATCAATTCCTTTTAAGTTAGTTGTAAATCCGTGTTGTACAACCAAATCCTTTCCAAATCTTAAAATATCTGCGGCATCAAATAATGGCTCTTCCTCGGTTGTGACAAAGTATTTATTTTCTGTCCATTCAAGTCTTTTAGTTACACCAATTTTATCTGATAAATAATCTTTTCTATAATCGGCATCTGTTAATCTGGGTTTTGGCGCTGACTCATGTCTCATATTTGGATCTTTATTATAATAGTCTTTTAATAATGGTCTGTAACATAGGTACTCAAACCATCTGCACCTGTAGCTCATTGTAGCTTCTAATATTTCATTTCCCACAGTTAACAAAACATCTCGAGGTGGCATACATCCAAACATAGTTTCGGCTTTCCAGTCAGGAGTTGATGTTGGTTGATTAAAATCTAAAGGTGTTGGTCTATCAACTTTTATTCCCCTTTTTTCAAGCAAATTTGAAAAGTTATCTAATAGTTCATTAGCTTTATCGACAGTGTCCTTAGTTCTTGGACCATAAGTTCCTCGCATATCAGAGTCTTCTGGAACTTTAGCATCTAAAGCAGGTTCAGGTGCTGGAATACAAGTACCATCTGCTCTTCCAACAATTACATGTTTTAATGGATCCCATTCATTCCAACTATTAACAATCTTATTATTTTGAACCATGTAAAATTAATTTAATCCAATAAATCTTCTATTAGATTGCATTATCATACTATAATAAAAAATAGCTAAAAAAATAAAGAAGCCACCAATAATTGTATTAGTTGAAGGAATTTCATTTATTCCAAGCCATGGCAGCCAAACCCAAAATATTCCTCCTATTACTTCAGTCAAAGACAATAGCGTTAAATCAGCTGCAGGAATATGTTTAGACCCAATTGAATAAAGAATTAAGCCCATGCACACAAGTGTTCCATGAGTGGCAAATAATGCTTCATTTTTATTTGAAGATAAGAAATTTGCATCGTTATTTAAAAGCATAACTGTTGAAAATAAAAAACAAAATAATCCTGCTATAGCAACAGTTGTAAACTTAGGAGTTTGTTTTCTCCATCTCAGACTTACTGAAAAAATTGAAAAACCTAGTGCAGATACTAATCCAAAAATTAGACCCATTAAAGAATTTTCTTCGGTATTACCGTAGGCCATTACTATTATACCAAATGCAGCGACTAAAATTGATATCCAAACTGTGATTGAAATTTTTTCTTTCAAAAATAGAAAACCAAGTAGCGCGGTTATAAAAGGCATTGCAGCTAAACATAATAAAGTTACTGCTGCTGTCGTGTTAGTAATTGACCAAATAAAAGTTATCATTGCTGTTCCTAAACCGACACCACCTATAATTCCAGATATCCCAATTTTAAAATAATTTTTATAAAATGAAATTCCTTCTTCCAGAAATAAGTAAATATTCAGCAATAAAAAAATAACAATGCCTCTTGCAAACAAGTATTGCCAAGGGACAGTTTCAGGTTGGTCTATATGTCTTACAACATATGGTCCAAATGACCAAAGTATGCCTGCAAATAAAACAATTGGAATAGCTACTTTAGGATTTTTTAAATCAGGCATAAATTAATTTATTTTTTATAAATTTTTAGTGATATTATTAAATAAATATGGATTTAGATATAATAAAAATTGCATCCGACACGACTAATAATAAAATATTGAAAGATTACACTCATAGATCGAAATATAAAAATAAAACTTGTGGCGATATAATTGAAATGAGAGTTAATATTAAGAAAAATATAATACAAGATATTGGGTATCAGACAAAATCCTGTGTTTACTGTCAAGCTTCTGCAAGCCTAATATCTCATAAACTTATCAAAAAAAGTAAAAATAAAATTAATTATTTATTAAAAAATCTTATCGATTATTTTGAAAATGAAATTAAACCTTTGCCAAAAAATCTAAATAAATTTAATAAATTGTTTAATAAAAAAAATATATCTAGAAAAAACTGTGTATTAATGCCATTAATTGCAATTAAGAAACTCAGCATTGATGAATAATTTAGATATTAAAAAACCTGCTATCGCTGCAATATTTTCTACTATGACAATTGGGGTTTTGTCATTGCTTACTTATAAAACACCTTATGGATTATTTTTGATTGCTTCCTTTGGTTCTACAATGGTTTTGCTTTATGGGTATCCAGAAAGTCCTTTTGCAAAACCTAAAAATATATTTTTTGGTCATTTTTTAACTTCACTTGTTGGTGTGATATTTGTGAATTTCGTTCCACTTCCGATATATATTATTATACCTGTTGCTGTTGGAATAGGTGTCGGATTAATGATTATTCTTAATGTAACCCACCCTCCTGCAGGAGGAAATCCTATAATTGTGATCATGGGGTCAGTTTCATTTGAATATTTAATTTCCCCAGTTATAAGCGGATCAATTATTGTGATATTTTTTGGCATAATCTTGAACAAATTTATTGCTAAAAGGAATTACCCAAAATAAACACAATTTGTTTGCTAGTCCTATTTAACTTGTGCTAGTCTTTTCAAATAATAATTAATAATTCAGCTTAGAGAAGCTAGTAATAGGAGTAAAAATGAAAGTACTTTGTGTATTGTATGATGATCCAAAAGGAGGAATGCCTAAATCTTATCCTCTGTCGGATTTACCAAAATTAGAGAAATATCCAGATGGAATGACATTGCCATCGCCTAAAGGAAGAGATTTTACACCAGGCCAATTACTTGGTTGTGTTTCAGGTGAACTTGGTTTGAGAAAGTTTTTAGAGAGTAATGGACACGAATTGGTTGTTACTAACAGTAAAGATGGAGATGGATGTGAAGCGGATAAACATATTGTTGATGCTGACATTGTTATCTCTCAACCATTTTTCCCTTATTATTTAACTAAAGAAAGAATCGCTAAAGCTAAAAACCTTAAGATGGCAATAACAGCAGGAATAGGTTCTGATCACGTTGATTTACAAGCAGCAATGGATAATAAAATTGATGTTGTTGAAGTAACTTTCTGTAATTCTAGATCAGTTGCTGAACACATAGTAATGATGATTGTATCAATGGTTAGAGATTATCACAATCAACATAGAATAGTTAATGAAGGTGGATGGAATATTGCAGATGCTGTTCAAAGAAGTTATGACGTTGAAGGAATGCATATAGGAACCGTTGCTGCTGGAAGGATCGGATTAGATGCACTTAGAAAAATGAAACCATTTGATGTTCATTTGCACTATTTTGACAGACATAAATTACCTGACAGTGTTGAAAAAGAGCTAAACTTGACTTTTCATGAATCAGTGGAGTCTATGGTAAAAGTTTGCGACGTTGTTACAATTAATTGCCCACTTCATCCTGAAACTGAAAATTTGTTTGATGATGAAATGATAAGTAAAATGAAAAAAGGAGCATACATAGTTAACACTGCAAGAGGTAAAATTTGTAATCGAGATGCAATAGCTAAAGCCCTAAAAAGTGGACAGCTAAGTGGTTACGCAGGTGATGTATGGTTTCCACAGCCTGCTCCAAACGACCATGTATGGAGAACAATGCCAAATCATGGAATGACACCTCACACTTCAGGTACATCTTTATCTGCTCAAGCAAGATATGCAGATGGTGTTAGAGAAATATTGGAATGTTTCTTTGAAGGAAAAGAAATTAGAAATCAATATTTGATCGTAAAAGACGGCCAATTAGCAGGAATGGGTGCGCATTCTTACAGTAAAGGGTCTGCAACTAGTGGATCAGAAGAAGCTGCTAAATATCAAAAAAAATAAAATAGATTTATTAAAGGTATGCTACTTAAATAAGTAGCTACCTTTAATACCATAGATTTAAACCCTCATTATTATATATTTTAGATATGAGGTTATTTTACTACTTTTTACTATTATTTCTTGTATCGACATCATTCTCTCATTCAAAAGATAAAGCGTATTTTGCAGGAGGTTGCTTCTGGTGCATGGAAGAATCTTTTGAAATGTTGGAAGGTGTAGAAGAAGTTATATCAGGTTACTCAGGAGGGATCACTGCAAATCCAACATATAGAGAAGTCACCTATGGAGATACTGGTCATTTTGAGGTTGTTGAAATAATTTATGACAAAGAGAAAATATCCTATAAAGAACTCTTAAAAAACTTCTGGCTTAATATTGATCCATTTGATGCTTATGGCCAGTTTTGCGATAAAGGATACAGCTACAGATCTGTAGCATTTTATGAAAACGATTATCAGAAAGATTTAATTGAGAAAGATATAAAAAGATTAGAAAAGAAATTTAAAAAGAAGGTAGTCACATATGTTAAAGAATTTGAGATTTTTTACAAAGCAGAGGATAAACATCAAGATTACTATCAAGTATATTTAGAAAATTATTTAAAATATAAGAAAGCATGCAAAAGAGAGAGAATACTTGATATTATTTGGGGATCATAATTAATGCCTGTAACAAGCAAATTCGTAGCTTTAAAAAATTATATCCCTACAGGTTTGCCAAAAGAAACTGACTTTGAAATAAAAACAAAAAAGATATCTTTAGATGCCAAGAACAATATATTGGTTTTAAATTTATGGATTTCAGTTGATCCTTATATGAGGGCAAGGATGACTGAAAGAAAAAACTATAAACCACCTTTTAATATTGGTGAAGAGATGGAAGGTTATGCGTTAGGAATAGTTAAAGAATCTAAAGACAAAAATTTTAAAGAAGGAGATATTGTTTTTAGTAATTTTGGAATGAGAGATTACTTTGTTTGTAATTCCAATGATCTAAAAAAAATTGAGCCAATGAATATTCCTATACAAACATATCTAGGTCCACTTGGAATGACAGGTCATACAGCTTATATAGGACTTTTTAAACATGGTGAATTAAAACCAGGTCAAACAATCCTTGTTTCTTCAGCTGGAGGTAGTGTTGGATCTACTGTTTGTCAAATTGCAAAAAATATGGGTTGTAAAGTAATTGCAAGTACAGGATCAGATGAAAAAGTTAAATGGTTAAAAAATGATTTAAAAATTGATCATGCGTTTAACTATAAAAAAATTGAAAATCTTGTTTTGCATCTTAAAGAAGTTTGTCCTGAAGGATTTGATTTATATTTTGATAATGTAGGTGGTGATTTCTTAGAGTCAGCTATTTTTCAAATGAAGAACTTTGGAAGGATTGTAATTTGTGGAAGGATATCCCAAATGAATGCAACCAATCCTGGCTCTGGTTTAAAAAATATGGCTCATGTTCTTGTAAAAAGACTAACTATTAAAGGTTTTATAATTTTTGATCATGAAAATGATAGAGAACAGTTTGAAACCGATATGACTAAATGGTTACTAGAAGATAAAATTAAATTTAAAGAAACTGTTTACGAAGGTATAGAAAATACGCCAAAATCATTCATTGATTTATTAGAAGGTAAAAACATAGGAAAAATGCTTGTAAAAATTTAATTAGAATTTTTATGAAATTTTTAAAGAAGTTTTATAGACCCTTTTTATTAACCTATATTTTTTTGAGTATAGCTATCAGTTTTTATCCATCATTTGATTTTTACTCACTAAAAGGTCAAATTCTTATAATTGCTGTATCTTTTTTTAATGGGATGATGGGAGTTTACGTAAAAAAATTATAAGACGTAGGGCTCGGGTCTTGCTGAGCTATTTAATACTCTTTCGACTGCAAAAACACTAATATCTATAGTTTGATAACTGCCTGTAGTTATTAATTCAGTTAGAGCTCTACCAATTCCTGGTGCTTGCATTAAACCTCTGCCGGTAAATCCTGAGGCCATGTAAACATTTTCATATTTTGGATGTTTTCCAACTACAGCATTATTATCTAATTTGTTACAATCATAATATCCAGCCCATCCACCTGTTAACTTTAGTTCTTCAAATGCTGGTATTCTTTTTGCAAGAGCAGGCCAAACTAATTCTTCAAAATCATTCCATGCAGGTTCAAGATCTTCTGCATCAAATACTGAAATTGGAGAACCTGCTAAATATTCTTTTCCTTCTGGTCGCCAATATACTCCTGTTGTTAGATCTCCGGATAATGGCATCTCTGGAATGTGTTTAGGACATTTAACTCTAAAGACTGTATGTTTTTGAGGTACTACAGGAATATCTTCAAGTAGTTCTTTAGTCCAACACCCAGCTGCAGAAATAATTGTCTTTGCATTAATTTCAGATAGGCTCTTAACTTCTCCCTTAATGAATTCTGCCCCAAGATCAATTGCTTTATGCTTTAATGCGCTATGAAATAAAAATGGATCAATCCATCCCTCGCTCTTGTTATCAGTAAATGTTGCAGTTTCAATTCCTTCCTCATTAATGTAAGGAAAATATTTTTTCAATTCAGAACCTTTAATATTTTTTGTACCCGCTTCACATTCTTTATGATTTTCTAAAGCTCTGTATTGCTCTTCTGCATGATCTGGTCCAAACATTAGAAGGTATCCATTAGGCACCATGCTAGCTGTTGGATTTGGATTTTTTTCAGTTTTTAATAATTCTGGTATTTGAAATATAAATTCCCTTGCAAATTTTCCTAAAAGAATATTTTCTTTTTGAAAAAACTGTCGTCTAAATCCACCAAGTGATAATGGGAATGACGCAGTTTTATAAGTCGGATCCCTTTCAATGACTTTTACTTTTCTGCCTTCTTTGGACATAAAGTATGCAGTTGCAGCTCCAATTATACCACCACCTACTATTACAACATCATCCATATTAGTTTATCAAAAAAATGTTTATATTTAAAAGCAATGCAAAACAACACCATAACAAATATGGAATCATCAAATACATGCTTAATAGACTTATATTCTTATATTTAAATACCAATAAAACAATAAATATAATTAACACAACAAGATTTAAAATTGCTAAAGAAATATTATGGAAACCAAAGAAAACAACACTCCAAGTTGTATTAAAAAAAAGATGAATGAAATATAAAAATACAATATTTAAATTTTTTGTGTTTTTATGCCACGCATTCCATATGGCTATTGTCATAAATAAATAAAGTAATGTCCATACTGGCCCAAATATCCAATCTGGTGGATTGTATTGAGGTTTAGATAAATTTGAATACCAAGGTTCTTTAAAATTTATAGTAACCAAACCTCCAATAAATGAAGCTGAAAACGTAGTAATTGCAAAGAGAATAAAAGATAAAATTTTATTTTTTAGCATTTAAGTACTATACAGCAGTTAAATATGAATAAAAAAGTAATTTGGATCACCGGCGGAAGTACAGGAATTGGCAAAGCACTTGCATTAAAATTTGCTAATAATGGATGGACAGTTGCTATTTCTGCACGAAGAGAAAATTTATTAAAAGAAATTGAAGATAAGCATCAAAATATTAAATCTTTTCCACTTGATGTAAATGATAAGGAAAAGTGTAAGTCTGTTTTTGAAAATATAAAAAAGGAACTTGGTGACATTGAAATTTGTTTTTTTTCTACAGGTACCTGGGATCCAAAAAAAGAAAGAGAAATTGATGTAGAGCAAATTGAAAATGTATTTAAAGTAAATTTTTTTGGAACATTAAATTGTATAAAAGCAGTTGAAACTCATTTTCGAGAAAGAGGAAAAGGTATTATTACCATTGTATCTTCGATTGCAGGATACAAAGGCTTACCTAACTCAAGTGGCTATGGACCATCCAAAGCTGCTTTAAGTAATCTTGCTGAAAGTTTACATTTTGATTTTGGAAGATATGGCGTGAGGGTTTGTTTAGTTTCTCCAGGTTTTATCAAAACACCAATGACTGATAAGAATGATTTTAAGATGCCTTTCCTAAAAACTCCAGAATTCTCGGCAGACAAAATTTATGATGGGCTTATTAATGGTTCTGATTTTGAAATACATTACCCAAAAGAATTAACTTTGATCCTTAAATTTTTAAAAATAATTCCTGATCGATTATATTTTTATTTAATAAGGAAATTAACTAAATTACAAAAAAAATAAAATTAATCTTTAACAAACATCACAGTCAACTCTGCAACTTTAATTCCAAATTTTGTCATTTTAGCTCTGTTGATAGCTACTCTTTCGTCTTGCATAAATATCCAATCATCAAAAGTAATTTTGATATTTTTTCCTTTCACTGGAACTAACAAAACATACTCAAATTTAAATGCTGGGCCATACGAATACCCTCTAGCCTTTCCAACTACATCGCCTGCGGTTCCCTCATAATTATGTTCATCAATTTTATCTATTACCCATTGCCTATTTTGTATTTCACCGTCATTCCAAATAAATTTTTCATCTAATATAAGTTGTTTGCCATCCCACTTACCGTCCAAGTCTGCTGAAAATTGTCTTGTAACTTTACCTGATCTGTTTTGGAGTATGCCCCAAGCTTTAACGTTTCCGCTTAAATATTCTTCAATTATTAATCTTGGTTTTTGATCTTTAAAATCTTCTGGTTTCATAGATTGATTATTTATACAGCTTGTAATTAATCCTGTAAAAATTATCAATAAAAATACTTTAAAAAATTTTTTGTTAATCATATTAAATTTTATTTTGCATGGAAAATTGAATTAAATCTATATTCTTTGATTTAAACCCTGCTTCACAATATGACAAATAAAAATGCCACATACGTTTAAATTTATTATCAAATCCATGTTTTGAAATCTCTTCCCATTTTTTTAGGAATTCATCTCTCCATATTTTTAAAGTACTGGAATAGTGAGAACCATAAGATTCATATTTTTTAATTTCTAAACCGTTGCTACTAGATAAATCATATAATTTTTTTTTTGATGGCAAAAAACCTCCAGGAAATATGTATTTTTGTATAAAGTCTTCTTTGGTTTTATATCTGTCAAATAAACTATCATCGATTGTTATGGCTTGTATCGCTGCCCTTCCGTTCTCAGATAGATTTTTTTTAATACTTTTAAAATAGTTTACTAAATAGTTTTGCCCAACCGCTTCTATCATTTCTATAGATGCGATAGAGTCATATTTGTCTTTTACATCTCTATAATCTTTCAAAAATATATTCACTTTTTCATTCAATCCATTTTCAAATATTCTTTTTTTTGAAAATTCAAATTGCTCTTTAGAAATTGTTATACAATCTAATTTTACATCATAATTTTTACCGACATATTCAGCAAAGCCACCCCAGCCACAGCCAATTTCTAAAATTTTATTTCCTACATTTGGCTTTATTAATTCTGTAAGTTTTTTATATTTATTTAGTTGAGCAGAAAATAAATCATCTTTTTGTTTTTCAAAAATTGCACTTGAATAAGTAAGTGAAGGATCTAACCATAATGAAAAGAAATCATTTCCTAAATCATAATGTTTTGAAATATTTTTCTTACTTCTGCTCTTATTATTTTTTATGAAAATACTCTTTAATTTATTAATCATTGATATATCAAAGATACCTGAAAATTTATAAACAAGTTTTATATTTTTAGCTGTTATTTCTATTAGATTAGTTAGATTATCTGTTTCAAATTCATTTCGCATGTACGCTTCTGCAAGTCCTACACTTCCCGATTTTATTATTTGAAGTGTTAAACCAGGTTTGTTAATTTTAATCTTTGCTCTTAATAATTCACTCTCATTACCAAACTTATATATTTTGCTGTCATGATTTTGAATTTCAAGAAATCCATGCTTTATTAGTTTTAGAGTATTAAATACTATTTTATCTGACAAAAGATTAAAATTCATTTTTTTTCAAACGTAATGTTATTTTTTATTTTTATATTTTTTTTAACTAACTTAACTCCCTTTAACCATAATTTTAATGCTTCAAAATGAATTGCGGCAATAACTTTAAAAGTCATTAAAGGGTGAGAAATATAAGATATAAGCATATTTTTATTGTTAATTTCCTTTGCAACCCCATCTTGTGAAGCATATAACAATTTTCCCTCCTTATCACTTTGATCAATTATAACAGATAACGTTTTTTCAGGTTTAAGGATTCTAAAATTGTATTTACTTTTCATTTCAATAAATGGTGAAACGAAAAACTTTTTATCACAGCTATTTGTAATTATTTTTTCGTCGTTGACTTTAAATATATAAGTATGTTGCTCACCAAATGTATTTTTAACTTCATACAATATAGCTATAATTTTTGAATGATTATCATAAACGAAAAAAATACTTAATGGATTAAATACGTAACCAAATATTCTAGGATAACAAAGTAATTTTATCTTTATGTTTTCAAATTGAATATTGTTTGATTTTAAATTATCTATTACCCAGGCCTTTAAATCACTACCATCTCTAGGTCCGTGATCTTTGTCATAAAAACTTAAAATATTAAAACTATTGTTTGAAAAAATTTTAATTTTTTTTTGAATCAAATTAATTTCATCAAGATCTAAAAAGAGTGAGAAAACGTTGTATTTAAAAAAGTGATATTTTGGCTTAAATCTTTTGTGAATTACTTTACCTTCGTAAATATTGGAATTTTTAATCATTTAGGTTTTCAATCATATTAATGGATGATTTTATTCCATCTTCATGAAAACCGTAACCAAAATAACTTCCACAAAACAATACATTTCTTTTATTTTGTATTTCTTTTAATAATTTTTGATTATTCAAAGCATCTTGATCAAAATAAGGGTGGGTAAAAGTAACTTTTTGTAGGACTTTTTTTTGATCTATTTCAAAAAAAGGATTTAAGGTTAAGAAAATATTTTTTTCTGTTTTCAAGTTTTGCAATAAGTTAAGCCAATAAGTAAGCGATGTTTTGCTAATATCTGACTTATCAACTGAGGAATTCCATGAAGACCAAACTTTTTTATTATTTGGCATACATACATCATCAGTATGTATTACTGCTAGATTGGATTTATATTTAAAATTTGAAAGTATTTTTTTTTCATCATCAGTCGGCTCGCTCAATATTTTCAATGCATCATCTGCATGAGTAGCGATAACAACTTTATCATAGTCAAAAAATTCGTTGCTAGCACCATAATATACTTGAACACCAGTTTTATTTCTTTTTATCGAACTAATTTTGTAATTTTTAAAATATTCTCCACTTATTTGAGTTAATACTTTCTCTACATAAGTTCTACTTCTGTTGGTGACTGTGTACCATTGTGGTCTATTTTTTAATTTAAAAAGTCCATGATTTTGAAAAAATTTTAAGAAAAATTTAATTGGCATTTGATTTGCTTCTACTGGTGGCATAGACCAGATAGCAGAAACCATTGGGATTAGATGAAAATTAATAAAATTGTTTGACCATTTATTTTTTTCAAGAAATTCACCAAGAGTAATCTCTTCATTTAAACTTTTAATTTGGTCACATTTTTTGTAGAAATTTATAATATCAAAAAACATTTTTAAAAATTTTAAATTAAAAAAATTAGCTTTGTTTGCAAAAATTCCGTTTAAACCTCTGCCACAATATTCATAATTTGTATCTTTTACAGAAACAGAAAATGACATATCGCTTTTTTCAATTTCAATTTTTAATTCGTTAAAAAAATTTATGAGATTTGGATAAGTTTCATGATTAAAAACAATAAAGCCAATATCTACAGGAACTTTTTTACCATTAATTAAAGTATCTAAGGTATATGAATGACCACCAAAATGATCTTCACTTTCAAATAAATCAACATGGTGTTTTTTGGAAAGCTTTTGTGCTGCTGATAAACCAGAGATTCCTGATCCAATTACTGCAATTCGCATTAAGGTTATGCTGCGTCTTCTTTAAACTCATCCATACTTGGACATGTGCAGAATATATTTTTATCTCCATAAACATTGTCTACTCGAGCAACTGGAGGCCAAAATTTATTTTGTTTTAGAAAACTTGCAGGATATGCTGCTTCTTGTCTTGAATATTTATGTTCCCATACATCTGATGATAATTCTGTATCAGTGTGAGGAGCATTTTTAATTGGATTATCAATTTTATCAAATTCACCTGATTTAATTTTTTCAATTTCTTGTTTAATCTTAATTAAAGTGTCACAAAATCTGTCTATTTCTGACAAGCCTTCACTTTCAGTTGGCTCTATCATCATAGTGCCAGCAACAGGCCATGACATAGTTGGTGCGTGAAATCCAAAATCTATCATTCTTTTAGCAATATCTTCTTCTGTTACCCCTGTTTCAGATTTAATATTTCTAATATCAATTATGCACTCATGTGCAACATTGCCATTTGCACCTTTGTACAAAATCGGAAAGTGATCTTTTAGTCTGTGGGCAATATAATTTGCGTTTAAAATTGCAACTTGAGTAGCAAGCTTTAATCCTGCTGACCCCATCATTTTAATATACATCCAAGAGATTGATAGAATACTTGAGCTGCCCCAAGGAGCTGCTGATACTGCTCCAATTCCACTTGTTGGTCCGCAATCTTTTATCACTGGATGATTAGGCAGATAAACTTGTAAATGTTTTTTACAAGCTATAGGTCCCATTCCAGGTCCACCACCACCGTGAGGAATACAAAATGTTTTATGCAGATTAATATGACAAACATCTGGACCAAAATTTCCAGGCTTTGCAACTCCAACAAGGGCATTTAAATTTGCTCCATCCATATAGACCTGTCCACCATGTTTATGAACTAACTCACAAATATCAGTTATTTTTTCCTCAAATACTCCATGAGTAGATGGGTAAGTTACCATTAAAGCTGCAAGATTTTCTGAATGTTGCTCTACTTTTTTCTTTAAATCATCGAAATCTACATTTCCCTCTTTATCACAATTAACAACAACCACTTTCATTCCAACCATTTGTGCGCTTGCTGGATTTGTACCATGTGCCGAACTTGGGATTAAACATATATTACGATGAGCTTCATCTCTATCTAAGTGGTACTTTCTTATAACCATTAGACCTGCATATTCTCCTTGGGCGCCTGCATTAGGTTGTAGAGAAACACCGGAAAAACCTGTTATAGATCTCAACCAATTTTTTAAATCAGTAAACAAATCTCTAAAACCTTCCATTTGTTCAACTGGAACAAAAGGATGAGGTTCTGCAAATTCTTTCCAAGAAATCGGGATCATTTCAGCAGCAGCATTTAACTTCATTGTGCATGATCCAAGTGCTATCATAGTTCTATTCAATGCTATATCCTTATCCTCTAGCTTTTTAAGATATCTAAGCATTTCAGTTTCTGAATGATATAAGTTAAAAATTGGATGCTCTAAATATTTTGAAGTTCTTAATAAATTTTTTGGTAAATTAGGTAATTTAACTGAAGGATCCTCTTTTTTTATTGATTCTGCAGCATTAAAAATTTTTAATAATTGATTTACTCTATAAACGTTTTTTCTTTCATCAAAAGAGACCGCAAGCATTTCAGAATTTACTTTTCGTATATTAACTTTCTGATTTAGAGCATTTTTATAAATTTGATCAGTCTTTTCTTTGGTAATAATTGTAACAGTATCAAAAAAATAATCAGAATAAATTTCATAACCTGACTGTTTTATTTTATCAGCAAAACTTTTTGCTAATTGAGAAACTCTTTCAGAAATATTTTTAATTCCATCTGGGCCATGATAAATAGCATATGCTGCTGAAACAATTGCTAATAAAGCTTGTGCAGTACAAATATTGCTTGTCGCCTTATCTCTTCTGATGTGTTGCTCTCTAGTCTGTAAAGATAATCTGTATGCCTTATTACCATGTCTATCAACCGACACACCAACAATTCTACCAGGCATCGATCTTTTATACTCGTCTTTAGTTGCAAAAAATGCTGCATGTGGACCTCCATATCCCATTGGTATTCCAAATCGCTGAGAGCTCCCAACAGCTATATCAGCACCAAGTTCTCTTGGTGTTTTTAATTTTGCTAATGCTAATAAATCACAAGCTAATACAGCCTTACCGTTTTTTTTACGTATTTTGCTAATTGCTTCACTAGGATCTTTAATATCTCCTAAACTTCCAGGATATTGTAAAATTCCACAAACTAAATCCTCTTTTAATTGATCTAAAACTTCATCTTCTTTTCCAACTAAAACTTTTAAACCCATTGGTTCGGCTCTAGTTTGAATTACATTTATTGTTTGAGGATGGCAATCCTCAGACACAAAAACTAAATTACTATCTTTTTTATTTAATCTATAACTAAGACCCATGGCTTCTGCTGCTGCTGTACCTTCATCCAATAAAGAAGCATTAGCGATATCCATTCCAGTAAAATCAACAATCATTTGTTGAAAGTTTAATAACATCTCAAGTCTTCCTTGAGCTACTTCAGGCTGATAAGGTGTATATGATGTATACCAACCTGGATTTTCTAAAATATTTCTTAAAATTACATATGGCGTATAAGTTCCATAATAACCCATTCCAATAAAATTTGAGTAAACATGATTTTTTTTTGAAATTGCTCTTAATTTTCTTAACGCCTCATATTCTGAATTAGATTCTCCGATATTAAGCTCACCTTTAAACATTATTTTTTCTGGAACAGTGTTATTCATTAAATCATCTATTGATTGATAATTTAATTCTTTTAACATTTTTGATTGGTCTTCTTTAGAAGGTCCAATGTGTCTTTTTATAAAATCTTTTTCTGAATTTGGTAACATTATGCTGATGTCTCCTTTGCAAATTTTTCATATTCTTCTTTACTCATAAGACTATCCATTTCAGATTTGTCTTTTATTTTAAGTTTAAAAAACCACGCAGTCTCTTCTGGGTCTTCATTTATTTTTGATGGATCATCAACTATCATTTGATTTGTATCTATAACTTCTCCACTAACAGGAGTGTAAACATCACTAGCAGCTTTCGTTGACTCAACCACTCCAGCAGTTCCATCTTTATCAACATTTGAACCTTTCTCTGGGAGTTCAGCAAATACTATATCCCCAAGCATTTCTGTTGCGTGCTTGGTGATTCCAATTGTAGCTTCTTCTCCATCTAGTTTAATCCACTCATGTTCTTTTGAATATTTAACTTCAGACATTAATTTCCCCTTTTACGTAATTTTTTTTATAAAACGGTAAGTTACAAATATTTGCTGGAATTTTTTTTCCTCTAACTTCAAGAAATATTTTTGTATTTACTGTTGAATAACTATTATCGACATATCCCATTGCTATAGGATGTTCTACACTCGGTCCAAACGTACCACTTGTTACTTTCCCAATTTCTTGATTTTTATCATTGTAAATTTTTGTATTTCCTCTAGCAATTACTCTGCTGTCTGGTTTTATGCCAACTCTTAATTTTTTTACTCCACTTTGAAATTGATTTTTTAAAACTTCTGATCCAACAAATTCAGTCTCAATTCTACTCTTAGGTATTGCCCATTTTAGATTAGCTTCGATAGGACTGGTATCGTTATCTAAATCATTTCCATACAAGCAGAGTCCAGCTTCCATTCTTAATGTATCTCTTGCTCCTAAACCAATCAATTTAGATCCATTTTCTATTAAACTTTCTACAAAAGTTTCAGCATCACTATTTTTTATAGAAATTTCAAATCCATCCTCACCAGTATATCCTGATCTAGTTATGTATACTTTTTCATTTTTATAGACATGGTTGTTTCCGTTCATAAATTTTAGACTGTCACAACCAGGTATAACTTTATTTAAAACATTTTTTGCTTCGGGGCCCTGTAATGCAATTAATGACAATGACTCGTCAAGATTTAATTTATATTGATTATCAAGTTTAGATTTTATTACTTCATAATCATTATACTTGCATGCAGCATTTAAGATAATTAAAAATCCATCAGATGTTTTGGTAATTATCAGATCGTCCTGAATTCCTCCTTTGTTATTCATTAAAAATGAATACTTACTTTGATTAGTTTTCAATTTTTTCAAATCCGCAGGAAAAATCTTTTCAAGATCATTTGTAAGATCATCACCACCCGATATAAATAATTGACCCATATGAGAAACATCAAAAATACCAGAGTGTGAACGTGTATATTTATGCTCTTGTATAATTCCATCTTTATATTGAATCGGCATTTGATATCCAGCAAACACAACAAGCTTTGCACCATGCTTAATGTGAAGATTATTTAATGATGTTTTTTTTATACTCATATTAACTCTTTATGCCCCCTCTGTCTTTTTGCCTGAGAGATTTGCTCCTTCGGCGAGAATAATTCTCTTTCCAGAGTTAATACGTACGGTCCATTTGCCTGAGAGTTTCCGGGGTGGTTGCTCCTTCGGCAGGATTTATTTCAATCCATTCTCCCGTATATCTCTTATATTTTAATTATTTTGATTTAGCAACTTTTCTTTTGCTTTAATGAACTCATCTTTGGTTAAAACATTAGATTTATATAAATAATTCAATTTCTCCAACATTTCGATAAGTTCAGATATCAGATAATAATATTACTAAACTGTTAGAAATTGAAAAAATAGATAGTCTATCAACGATAAAAGGTTACTTAACGCCACTATTCGTAGAGGAAGTTTTTAAACCAAAAAGACATGGCTGCAACGATAGAAAATATTATACATTGTTAAAATATTATAGATCTTCTGGAATTACACATAATTGTGTTTCTATAAAACATATAGATACAAATTTTGAATTATTTGAAAATGAAGATCCAAATGTTGATATGGGTTATTTAATAAATTGGGCTGAAAAAAATAATCTAAATTATTCAGACTCATATTTAGCTTACGATTTATCAGTTTATATTCCAAGAATTGCTGATAGAT
>CACNAX010000008.1 GCA_902618565.1 uncultured Pelagibacteraceae bacterium | reverse complement strand
TACATAATGTTTTATTTGAAAATAATTTTTTTAGAGAGGACTCTATAATTTCATTTGGTGGAGGAATTACAGGAGATGTAGTTGGATATGCAGCCAGCACATATAAAAGAGGAATAAAATTTATTAATATACCCTCCACTTTATTAGCTCAAGTCGACTCTTCAATAGGTGGAAAAACAGGTATTAATAATAAATTTGGAAAAAATCTTGTAGGAAGTTTTTATCAGCCAGATTTAGTAATTTCAGATATTAATTTACTGCGTACCCTACCTAAAAGAGAAATTATATGTGGATATGCTGAAATATTAAAAAGTAGTTTAATTGATAGCAAAAAAAATTTTATTTTTTTAAATAAAAATTTTAATAAGATTTTAAATCTAGAGGAAAATTTTATAATTAACGCGATTTTGAATAGCTGTTTATTAAAAAAAAAAATTATTGAAAAAGACGAAAAAGAAAAAAATTTAAGAAAATCCTTAAATCTTGGCCATACCTTTGCTCATGCGTACGAGGCTACTCTTGGTTACTCAAAAAAATTAAATCATGGAGAAGCTGTTATATTTGGTTTAATGAATGCTGTAAATTTTAGTAAAGAAAAAAAAATTATTTCAAATATAAACTCAGATTTAATAAATAATCATATTAAAAAAATTGAAATTAAAAATAAGTATCAAGACCTTTTTAATAAAAAAAAAATTACCTCAATTCTAAATTTTATGAAAAGTGATAAAAAAAATAAATCAGATAATATAAATTTAATATTAATAAAGAATTTTGGTAAATTAGATCTAAATTATCAGGCTAAATCTAATGAATTGAACAAGTTTTTATTAAAAGAATTAAATAAAGCTTATTTGTAAAGAATGAATATCAGTTCTCAATTCTTCACTTAAAATTTTGTAAATTACTTTATTAGACTGAATTCTATTTATTTTTTTTAATATTTGAGAATTTATTTCTAATTTAATATGAAATTTGCCTTTCTGATGTGAATTGTGTTTTAAATGCTTATGAGTGTTGTCAATTATCTTTACGTCTTTTATGGAAGCATCTTCTAAAAGTTTTTTTTCAATTTTTTTTGAAAGTTGATTAATATCCATTAAAATTGATATTATATAATATGAAAAATATTTGTGAATGGAATAATTGTAACGAAGAAGGACTTTACAAAGCTCCAAAAGAAAAGGATAACAGCAAAGAATATAGGCTTCTCTGTCTTGAACATGTAAAAGAGTTTAATAAAAGCTGGAATTATTTTTCAGGTATGAGTGACGAACAAGTAATCAACTTTTTAAAATCTGACATGACATGGCATAAACCAACACAGAGTTTCGGCTCTTCAGACAATTTTTTCAAAATATTGTGGAATAATACTTTAAAAGATGAAAATGGAAAATTTAAAGATTTTAGTAGCTTGAATCATATGAATAAGTTTAAGTTTAATAGTAATGATCTTAAAGCTTTTGAAATTTTGGGTGTTGGAGTTGGTTTAAAATGGGCCAAAATTCAAGAAAAATTCAAAAGACTTGTGAAAAAATTTCACCCTGATATGAATGCTGGCAATAAAAAATTTGAAGATAAGCTTAAAGTTATAACTTTAGCTTATACCCAATTAAAAAATACTTATAAGGATAAAATTGACAACAAATATTGAACAGACCCCAGATATTAAATTATCGATTAAACAAACATTCGGTATTGATTCTGATATGGAAGTGGACGCATTTTCAAAAAAAACTGATTATGTGCCAGATATAGATAAAACTTACAAATTTGATAAAGACACAACTTTAGCAATTCTCTCTGGATTTTCTTTTAATAAAAGAGTTCTTGTACAAGGTTATCATGGAACAGGTAAGTCCACACATATAGAACAAATTGCAGCTAGATTAAACTGGCCTTGTATTAGAATTAACTTAGATAGTCATGTTAGTAGAATAGATTTAATTGGTAAAGACTCTATTGTAATCAAAGATGGAAAACAAGTTACAGAATTCAAAGAGGGAATTCTTCCTTGGTCGATACAAAATCCAGTTGCTTTAGTATTTGATGAATATGATGCTGGTAGACCAGATGTTATGTTTGTAATTCAAAGAGTTTTGGAAGCTGAAGGAAATTTTACTTTATTAGATAAGAATAAGGTCATTAAACAAAATAAATATTTCAGATTATTTGCAACTTCAAATACTGTTGGTTTGGGAGATACAACTGGACTTTATCATGGTACGCAACAAATAAACCAGGGACAAATGGATAGATGGAACATCGTTACAACATTAAATTATTTAGCCTTGGAAAAAGAAATGGAAATTATTTTAGGAAAAAACAAGTCTCTAGATAATAATAAAGGTAAAGAGAAAGTTGCAAACATGATAAAAGTTGCGACATTAACAAGAAAAGGCTTTATGGCTGGAGATATCTCAACTGTTATGAGTCCTAGGACAGTACTACATTGGGCAGAAAATTCTGAAATATTTAGAGACGTGGGCTATGCATTCAGAGTAACTTTTTTAAATAAATGTGATGATGTAGAAAAAAATACAATCGCAGAATACTATCAAAGATGTTTTGGTGAAGAATTACCAGAGTCGATGATAAATATTCAGGTTTAATGAACAAAGATGATCTTATAAAAGAGCAATTTAAACAAGCTTTAAACTCAACGATTAAAGCGATTTCAGGTGAAACATATCCATTAAAAGACAAAAAAAATCTAAAAGAGTTTAATATTTCTAAATTTGATAATTTAAAAGATAAAGAAAACTTCATTAAATTAAGAGCCGAGGCAGATTCGGAAGCATTAAAAAGAAAATTTTCTGATAATTCTACTCTGGAACAAAATATTCCAAAAACACCTACTTGTCATACGCTTTATAAAATTTCTGAGATAATAAGATATGAACTTTTAGGATCACAAATGATGAGGGGAATCTCTAAAAATTTAATGAACAAATATAAAAATAAGATAAGTGCTGCAAAATCTGAAAACATAAAAAAGAAAGAAGAATCTAATGTTTCTGAAGCTTTTGAATATTACATGCTTAATAAACTAATGAATGTAAGTTTATCAGAAAGTGCTGAAAAAATTTTATCATATTGGAAAGATGATTTTGAAAAATCTTTAGATAAACACATAAACTTTTTAAAAGAAAATGCAGAAAATCAGGACATATACAATTCTAAAATATCGGAAATTCTTCAGAATATGGAAATCTTCGAGTCTGAAGAAGAAAATAAAAAAGAAGAACAGAAAGAAGATGAACAAGATAATAATAATTCAAAAGATGACCAAAAAACAGATAGCGGAGAATCTCAGGAAAGAGAAGAAGAAGACAGTATAAATGAAGGTGTTGATAGTTCTGAAGAAATGAATGAATTTAGACTTGATGAACAACTGGGAAATGATGATGCTGAAAATAATGAAATAGAAAATATTGTTCAGAAAAAAAATTTAGGAATAAGTAATAAAGAATATAAAATATATACTTCAGAATTTGATGAGACAGCAAAAGCAGAAACATTGGAAAACTCAGAGGAAATTTCTAAATTAAGAAAAAATTTAGATCAACAGTTAACTAGTTTCCAAGACATAATTACAAAGCTCGCAAATAAATTGCAAAGACAGTTACTTGCAAAACAAAATAGATCTTGGGAATTTGATCTTGAAGAAGGTTTATTAGATAGCTCAAAATTACCAAGAATAATAATTGATCCATATAATTCTCTTTCTTTTAAAAAAGAGAAAGATTTAGAGTTTAAAGATACAGTTGTAACTTTGCTCATAGATAATTCTGGATCAATGAGAGGTAGGCCAATTACTATTGCCGCTCTTTGTGCTGATATATTGTCTAGAACATTAGAAAGATGTTCAGTTAAAGTAGAAATTCTTGGTTTCACAACGAAGAATTGGAAGGGTGGTAAGAGTAGAGAAAAGTGGAATAAACTTGGAAAATTAAAAAATCCAGGACGTTTAAATGATTTAAGACACATAATTTATAAATCTGCTGACACTCACTGGAGACAATCAAAAAAAAATTTAGGCTTAATGCTAAAAGAAGGTCTGCTTAAAGAAAATATTGATGGAGAAGCTATTACTTGGGCTTTTAATAGACTTAAGAGAAGAAAAGAAGAAAGGAAAATTCTTATGGTTATTTCGGATGGAGCTCCAGTTGATGACTCAACATTGTCTGTTAACTCGGGTGATTTTTTAGAAAAACATCTAAAACAAACTGTAAAATCAATAGAAAACAAAAGTGATATCGAGATCCTTGCAATAGGTATTGGTCACGATGTTTCAAGGTATTACAAAAAAGCGATAAAAATTGCTGATGTTCAAGAGTTAGGTGATGTAATGATTGGTCAGCTTAGTGGTTTGTTTGAAAATAATAAAAAATTACACTAACTTTTTTAAATTTTTATTTTCCCACTCTATTTTTACTTCAGCTCCACCTCTAGTTTCTGAATTTCTAATTGTTATTTTGGCAGAATTTTTTTCTAACAAAGTTTTACCTATAAAAATCCCTAAACCTAATCCAGTTTTTTTATTATCTTTAGGTTTAAGTGTCTTAATATAGGGTTCTCCAATCTTATTAATTATATCTTTTGGTATACCAGGACCATCATCCTCTATTGTTATTTCAGTCTTTTGACTGTCGCTTTTAATAGCAATATAGATATTTTCATTTGAAAATTTGTTAGCATTCCCTATGAAATTCCTCAAACCATAAACAATTTCAACAGATTTTAATATTTCAAATGAGTTAGAATCTTGCTCTTTATCAATATTGAAATTCTTATTTGAAATTTCCTTAAATGAGTTAACTATCTCACTAATATAATCGTAAAGCGTTTTATTTTTGTCAATAAAATCATCTTCTATAGTTGGATTTAATGTTAGTTTTTTTAAAATATCATTACACCTATTGACCTGACTAATTAATAGTTCGAGATCTTTTTTTACATCGTCATTGTCTTTAAATTGATCAAAGAGATCGTGAGAAATAATTTTAATTGTGGACAAAGGAGTTCCGAATGAATGAGCTGCTGCTGCAGCTTGCCCCCCAAGTGAAACGAGTTCGTGTTCTTTAGAAATTACTTCTTGGATTTTATCCAAAGCATCTTTCCTTAAGTTTGTTTCTTGTCCAAAAATAAATGCGAAATAGTTCAAAAAAAATAATGCAATTATCAATGCTAGAGGAATTGCATAATAATAATACAAGCTAATACTATATTCATCTAATGGTTTGGGTAGTTCATAATGATAGAAAGTTAAAAATATAATAGATACTAGAGTAATTAAAATTAAAGCAATATTTGTTCTTATATTCAAATTGGATGCAGCAAATACGCTCGGTATCAAAAGAAATATTGAAAAAGGGTTTAAAATACCTCCAGATAAGTAAAGTAAAGCACTCAATTGAAGGATATCTAAAGATAAAAAATTAAAAGAGGTTACATTTGAAAGTATTGGTTTTTTATAAAAAAACATTAAGTATAAGTTACTTAAAGCTCCAATAAAAATTATTAGATTAGATAAAATAAAGTCGAATCCAAAATCAAAAATAAATTTTACTGTGTTTATAGTTATAAACTGACCTAAAATTCCTATCCATCTTAAATTTATATAAGTAGACTTATTCAATGATGCTGCTTTGACAGATTGTTTTAAATCCATCTAAATATCTAAGTTTGAAACATTTATTGCATTTTCAACAATAAAATCTTTTCTTGAAGAAACATCGTTACCCATTAAGGTTTGAATCAAATCTTGATCTTTTTTACTATTCTTTGAATATTGAACTTGTAACAAATTTCTTGTTTCAGGATTTAAAGTTGTATTCCATAATTCATCAGGGTTCATTTCACCAAGTCCTTTAAATCTTTGAATGTTAAGTTTAGACTTTTCAATTTGTAGAATATTATTAAATTCTTTAGAATTCTTTTTATATTTTTTAATGTCCTTTGAATTTTTTATTAAGTAACTTTCAAGCTCATTTTCATCTTTGATATATATGCTTTTAGTTCCTTTATTAATTTTAAATAATGGTGGCTGAGCAAGATAAACATGTCCAAACTCAATTAATTTATCAAATGGTTTATTATTAAAAAAAGTTAATAATAATGCTCTTATATGTGAGCCATCAACATCAGCATCAGTCATTATTATTATTTTTCCATATCTTAAATCTTTGAGATCTATATCATCATTTTTTGGATCAAGACCAAGTGCATTAATCAATGTAACTATTTCATTTGATGAAATCATCTTTGATAAGCTTTTAGTTCTTAATTCATTGGCATTTCCATTCTTTTTCGATCCATTCAAATCTGTGAAAGTATTTAATATTTTTCCTCTAAGCGGCAAAACTGCTTGATTTTCACGGTTTCTGCCTTGCTTAGCTGAACCACCAGCTGAGTCACCCTCTACAATAAATAGTTCGGTACCATCTTGTTTTGAGTTTTGACAATCGGCTAATTTTCCGGGCAATCCTGTCAATTCTAAGGCTCCTTTTCTTCTAACATTTTCTCTTGCCTTTCTAGCTACATCTCTTGCTACGGCAGCTTGGATAATTTTAGTTAATATAATTTTTGAAATTGACGGATTTTGATCAAACCAAGTAGACAACTTTTCACTAATGATGGTTTCCACAATATTTCTTACTTCTGACGAGACTAATTTATCTTTTGTTTGAGATGAAAATTTAGGGTCAGGAATTTTGATAGAAAGAACTGAAGTTAATCCTTCTTTAACATCATCTCCTGATAAAGAAACTTTATTTTTTTTTAATAAGTTTTGTTCATTTGCGTATTTATTTACTACTCTTGTTAATGCACTTCGAAATCCAAGAAGATGTGTTCCTCCATCTTTTTGATAAATATTATTAGTATAAGGTAATACATCCTCACTATACCCTGCATTCCATTTTAGGGAACATTGAACATCAATATTATTTTTTAAACCCTCTATGTATATGGGTTTTTTAAAAAGATCATTTTCATTTTTGTTTTTTAAACTTTCTTTTTTTTCATCAATGAATTGTACAAATTCAGTAATACCTCCATCAAATTTAAATTCTAATGTTTTTGGCTTTTTTTGTCTTAAATCACTTAAAACTATTTTTATGCCCTTATTTAAAAAGGCCAATTCTCTCATTCTTTTTTCTAATATAGAAAAACTAAATTTAATAGATGAAAATATATCTTTCGATGGAACAAAATTAATTTCGGTTCCGCTAGTTTTTGATTTTCCAACTTGTTTTAATGAATTTTTAGCGTCTCCATTTTTAAATTCTATATAATATTTTTTATTATCTCTATTAATTGTTAGTTTTAATCTCTCAGAAAGAGCATTAACAACTGATACACCTACTCCATGTAGTCCTCCAGAAACTTTATAAGAATTATGATCAAATTTACCACCAGCATGAAGTTGAGTCATTATAACTTCAGCAGCTGATTTTTTTTCACCCTTATGAATATCAACAGGAATTCCTCTGCCATCATCAATAACTGTTACAGAGTTGTCATCGTTTATACTTATTTCAATTTTTTTACAAAAACCTGCCAGAGCTTCATCAATAGAATTATCCACAACTTCGTAAACCATATGATGTAATCCAGTCCCATCATCAGTGTCACCGATATACATACCTGGTCTTTTTCTTACAGCTTCTAGACCTTTTAGGACTTTTATAGAGTCAGCTTGGTAATTGTTTGAATTATTTTTTGTCATTAATTTTTAATATGGAAGAAATTTTTATAACATTTTTACAAAAAATTTAAAAATCGTAGAAGTACAAATGCTTAAATAAGTGTTGAATACCAACATTTATTTGATGTTTTTTAGATTTTTTTTCTATTTTAGTAAAACTCGTTAAAAAGATCAATTTTCTATCAAAAATGTGGCGGAGAGAATGGGATTCGAACCCATGATAGAGTTTCCCCTATACACGCTTTCCAAGCGTGCGCCTTCAACCACTCGGCCACCTCTCCTTTAGTCAATATTTCTAAATACACATAATGATGTATTTCTGATATTTGAAATGTTTTTCTCTTTAGAAATTTCATTTAAGTAATTCACAACATTTTTAGCTGACTGTTTACCAGGAACGTAATCATGCCATAAAATTATTCCGTTTTTGTTAAGCATTTTGAATGATTTCTCTGTATCATTTTTTACAACAGAATAAGTATGACCTCCATCTATAAATATTAAATCAAATTTATTTATATATTTGCTCTCATCAAACTTGGTTGAATCTTCAAAAATAATGTTAATTTTATTCTCAACATCAGTGCCTGAAAATAGAAATTTTTCATATATACTCTCATTTAATATATTTCTAAATGAAATCTTATTATCTATATTTTCTTTATTTAAATTTTTTACCTGGTCTGGCCCAAGAGTTAAGGATGTAATTTTAGCATCTTTATTTGAATTAAGCGCCATTAAATAAGTAGTTTTTCCACTACAGGTTCCAAATTCAAATATATTATTACTTTTTTTACTTAAAACAGATATTATCCACGCTTCATAGTCAGAGGTCATTCCTACAATTTTATTCTGCGGAGAAATAATAAAACTTTTAATTATAGTTTCTTCTTTAGGACCTTTTAAATTTTTGCTTATCAATTTCTCATCAAAGATTTTGTCTAGCTCAGATATATTTATCTGTTTTATTTTACTTTTATAAAATAAATTTTTAACTTTTTTTTTATTTGTTTTATATAATAGGAACAAAATTATTAAAAATAAAATTAGGATTATTATATCTTTTGTCATTCTTTATTAATTCTTAAAACACCTATAAATGCTTCTTGAGGAATCTCAACTTTTCCAAATTGCTTAGCTCTAGCTTTTCCTTTTTTCTGTTTTTCTAGCAGCTTTCTTTTTCTATCTGTCGCTCCACCTCCATGGATTTTTGTTAAGACATCTTTTTTAAAACCTTTGATAGTTTCTCTAGCAATAATTTTACCACCAATAGCTGCTTGAATCGGTATCATAAAGTTATGTCTTGGGATTAAATCTTTTAATTTTTCACAGACCTCTCTACCTGTATTTTGAGCAAAATCTTTATGTATCATCATTGCAAGAGCATCAACGGGCTCTGAGTTTACAAGTATATTCATTTTCACAAGGTCTCCTTCTTTGTGATCAATAATTTCATAATCAAAACTAGCATATCCACTCGTCATAGATTTAAGACGATCATTAAAATCAAATACGACCTCATTTAAAGGTATCTCATAATTAACTACTGCACGATTTCCTGAATAACTTAAATTTGTTTGTATACCTCTTTTATTTTGACATAACTTAATAATTGATCCTAAATACTGATCTGGAGTGATAATTGTTGCTTTAATCCATGGTTCCTCAATAAATTTTATATATGTAGGATCTGGTAAATTCGAGGGATTTTGAAGTTCGACAATTTCACCGTTATTTAAGTGAACTTTATAAACAACACCTGGTGTTGTGGTTAATAAATTTATATCAAATTCTCTTTCAAGCCTCTCTGTGATTATTTCAAGGTGCAAAAGACCTAAAAATCCACATCTAAAACCAAGTCCTAAAGCAGATGATGATTCTGCTTCATAAGAAAAACTTGCATCATTTAATTGTAATTTAGCTAGTCCATCTTTTAACTTTTGATATTCTGAACTATCAACTGGAAATAAACCACAAAAAACTACTGGTTTACTTGGTTTAAAACCTGGTAATGCATCATTGAGAGGATTTTCTGCATCGCAAATAGTGTCTCCAACTTTAGTCTCTGATAAAATTTTAATACCTGTTGTAATAAAACCTATTTCTCCAGCGTTAAGTTCACTCACATCTTTTGCCTTAGGTGTAAAAACTCCAACTTTTTCTACTATATATTCTTGATTTGTAGACATCATTTTTATTTTCATATTTTTTTTTAGTTTTCCGTCTATAATTCTAACCAATATAACTACTCCAAGATAAGTGTCATACCAGCTATCAACTAATAAACATTTTAATTTGCTATTTTTTTCACCTTTAGGTCCAGGTAAAGAGTTAATAATTTGCTCAAGAATTTCATCTATTCCTTGTCCAGTTTTTCCAGAGCAAGGAACAGAATTAGATGTATCTATGCCAATAACATCTTCAATTTGATTATTTGTTCTTTCAAGATCAGATGCTGGTAGATCAATTTTATTTAATACTGGAATAATCTCATGATTTATATCAAGTGCTTGATATACATTTGCAAGTGTTTGAGCTTCTACGCCTTGTGTACTATCTACAATTAATATTGAGCCTTCGCACGCATAAAGGCTTCTACTAACTTCATAACTAAAATCTACATGGCCTGGGGTATCTATAATATTTAAAATATAATTTTTACCATTTTTAGCTTTATAATTTAATTTAACTGTTTGTGCTTTAATTGTTATCCCTCTCTCTCTTTCTATATCCATAGAGTCAAGCACTTGAGATTTCATTTCTCTATCACTCAAACCTCCGCATCTATGAATTATTCTGTCCGCTATAGTTGATTTACCATGATCTATATGAGCTATAATTGCAAAATTCCTAATGTTGTCTATTGTATCACCCATTTTTAGGATCTAATTTTTGCGCCAGACTTTGACTCAACGGAAGAGATAATTAGTTTATTAATATTGTCCAGGTCGTTTTCATTTAATGTTTTTTCTTCTGACTGAATAGTTACATGAACAGCTATAGATTTTTTTCCCTCTGGTATATTTTCTCCCTCAAAAACATCAAATACTCTTACTGACTTTATTAATTTGTTATCAACAGATTTGATCATATTAACTAATTCTTGAGATTTAAAATTTTTATTAATAATAAATGCAAAATCTCTCTCTGATTTTTGGAAATCAGAAAATTTATATTCAGATTTTGAATCTTTTATCTTTTGTTTTGACACTCTTATATAATCAAGACAAATTTCAAATATTACCAAACCTTCGGTTTTTATATCTAATTTTTTTATTATGTTTGGATGTATTTCACCAAAGTATGCTATAGCATTTTTTTCATTTTTATTTTGGTAAACTGCTCCAGATTTTCCTGGGTGATAGTAAGAAGGAGTTCTATCATCTATTATAATATCATCTTTATTAATCCCTGCTTCACAAAGACTTTGTATTACATCTTTTTTTACATCGAATGTATCTACAATTCTTTCTTTATCATTCCAAGATAATCTTGAAACCTTTCCTGCTCTTAGAGCACCTATCACAGTAAGTTGATCTCCAGGATTTTTTCCTTTAAACGCTGGACCAATTTCAAATAAAGAAATATCCTTAAATCCTCTATCTAAATTTTTCTTTAAGTAAAATAATAAATTTGGGAAAATAGAATTTCTTAGAACATTTAAATCTGAACTAATCGGATTTACAATTGGTATTTCTTTATCATTTTCTTTAAATAGTTGATTAATTTTAGAGTCAGTAAATGACCATGTCACAGTTTCTAGATAACCTTTTGATGCCACAGATCTTTGTAAAAAATGAAATAATTTCTGATAATAATTAAGCGTTGGCTTTAATCTTGTCTTAATAGGTTCTGAAGTATTAATATGTTCGTAGCCTTTTATTCTCACTATTTCTTCAACAATATCAATTGATTGAGTTATGTCTGGTCTCCAAGAGGGTACTACTAACTTTAAAATTTTTTTATTTTTAGATACATCAAAGCCTAGCTTTTCAAGTATTTTAATTAATTCTTTATTTTCAACATTAAATCCCGTTGTTTTTTCAAAAAGAAATGGGTCAAAATTAATTATTGTTTTTTTATGATTTTCAATTTTTTTTATATCTAAATTACTTATTTCACCTCCACAAATTTGTTTTATTAGCTCAGATGCTTTTATTAATCCTTCTTGAATGGAAAGGGGATCTATGCCTCTTTCGAATCTAAATTTTGCATCTGTGTCTATATTTAATTGTTTAGAAGTTTTTCTTATTGAACGCGGTAAAAAATAAGCAGATTCTAATAATATGTTTTTAGTTGAATATTCTGTTCCAGATCTTGTCCCTCCAATTATACCACCAAGTCCAAGGACTCCGGATCTGTCAGAAATAACACACATATCATTTTCTAAAATATATTTTTTATTATCTAAGGCTTCGAAGCTTTCTCCTTTAGAAGAACTTCTAACAATAATTTCATTATCTATTTTATCTGCATCATAAGCGTGTAATGGTCTATTTAAATCAAACATCACATAATTAGTAATATCAACTATTGCAGATATTGGTTTTTGGCCTAAAGACTTAATTTTATCTTTTAGCCACTTTGGACTTTCTTTATTTGTTACACCTTTTATCAAACAACTTCCAAATGTTGTGCATCCTTGAACTTTTTCTTTCTTTATTGTTACGTTTATATTTTGATTGCCTATATATTTTAAATTCGATTTTTTATTAATTTTTAATTTACCAGCACCAGCAGCAGATAAATCTCTAGCAATTCCTCTTACCCCTAAACAATCCGGTCTATTGGGAGTAATTGATAAATCTATTACTTTTTCAGAGGTATTTTTAAAATATTTTTCTCCAATTTTATTTGCATATTTGTTGTTTTTTAATTCTATTATTCCATCACTTTCATTAGATAATAATAATTCTGACTCAGAACAGAGCATTCCATATGATGTTACACCTCTTATTTTACTTACAGATAATTTCATCTGATTTTTAGGAATAATCGATCCTGGAGGTGCATAGACTGTCAAAAGACCATTTTTTGCATTTGGGGCTCCGCATACTACTTCAATTGTTTTGTCGCTACCTATATCAACATCGCATAACTTCAATCTGTCTGCATTTGGATGAGTTTTGGCATTTATAATTTTTGCAACAATAAAAGAATCTGTTTCAGATGCAGAGCTCTCAAAACTTTCTACTTCTAGACCAATATTGGTTAATTTATCTATTATTTGATTATTATTAAATTTTGTATCAAGATGGTTTTTTAACCAGTCAACTGTAAACTTCATCTACTCAGTCCTCTATAATTTGAAGGGACATCTAATGGATCAAAACCAAAGTGACTTAACCATCTATAATCTGTCTCAAAAAAGGCTCTTAAATCATTAATTCCATATTTCAGCATTCCCAGTCTGTCTATACCAATTCCAAAAGCATATCCTTGATATTTACTTGGATTAACTTTTACATTTTTTAAAACACTTGGATGAACCATTCCGCAACCTAAAATTTCTAGCCATTTGTCACCTTCACCAATTACTATCTTTCCATTTTTAATTTCATATCCTATATCAACTTCTGCAGAAGGTTCAGTAAATGGAAAATGACTTGGTCTAAATCTCATTTTAATTTTATCAACTTCAAAAAACTCCTTAATAAAGTAATTTAAACATCCTTTTAAATGACCCATATGTATATTCTTATCTATATGTAAACCTTCAACTTGATGAAACATCGGGGCATGGGTTTGATCACTATCTGATCTGTAAGTTCTTCCCGGAGCAATAATTTTAAAAGGAGGTTTACCTTTTAACATAGTTCTTACCTGAACTGGAGATGTGTGTGTTCTCAAAAGTAATTCCTTATTATTATCAAGATAAAAAGTATCATGCATATCTCTAGCTGGATGGTTATCCGGTGTATTTAATGCTGTAAAATTATTATATTCATTTTCTACATCTGGACCTTCCTCAACACTAAATCCAATTTCAGAAAATATAGACGAAATTTCATCTATTACCTGTGAGACAGGATGAATTTTACCAATTTCAAAATCTCTTTCTGGAAGAGTTACATCAATTTTTTCTTTCTCAAGATTTAAATTAATTTCTTTAGTTTCTATTTCTTGAATTTTGATTGATATTTTATTTTGAAGTTCATCTTTAATATTATTTAAAACTGAAGCTAATTTTTTTCTTTCCTCAACAGAAACCGAACCTAATTTTTTAAATTCGTTCGATACAATTCCATTTTTTCCAAATAGTTCTGATTTAATGTTGTTTACTTTATCAATATTATTTTCTGTATTAAGCTTATTGATATAATCATCTTTTATTTTTTTAATATCAGACATTCTAATAGAATATTTGTTAAAGGAAGAAAAACAATAGTCTTGATTAATTTAATGCTGCCTGAGCCCTTTTAACTATAGTTTTGAATGCTTCAGGGTTATCGTAAGCAATTTCTGCAAGAATTTTTCTATCTAATTTAATTCCTGATTTGCTTAAACCATTAATAAACTTTGAATATGTTATGCCTTCAGATCTTACACCGGCATTAATTCTTTGTATCCACAAAGATTTGAAATCCCTTTTTTTATTTCTTCTATCTCTGTAAGCATACTGCATAGCTTTTTCCATTGCTTGTCTTGCAACTCTTATAGTATTTTTTCTTCTTCCCCATTGACCTTTAACAGCTTTTAGAACTTTTTTGTGTTTAGCTCTGCTTGTAACTCCTCTTTTAACTCTTGGCATTTTATCCTCTTAAGCTGTAAGGCATATATGATTTTACTATCTTACCATCTTGTTTAGATAAAACAGTTGTGCCTCTTTGTTTTCTAATTTGTGAATTCGTTCTTTTAATCATGCCGTGTCTTTTTCCAGCCTGTGGGGTAATAACCTTACCTTTGGCTGAGATTTTAAATCTTTTTTTAGCTGAACTTTTTGTTTTTAACTTGGGCATAATTTTCGGGGTTATACAAATATTAAATTAAATTTACAACTAGAAATATGGCTTATAAAGGCTGGATTACCATAATCATTTGCTTTCCATCAAATTTTGGCTGAAGCTCTACTCTCCCAATAGTCTCCATATCTGCCTTAATTTTATCCATTAATTCATTGCCAAGGTTTGAATGTTGTAACTCTCTCCCCTTGAACCTTATTGTAAATTTGACTTTATCACCTTTTGCCAAAAATTTCTGAGCATTTTTAATTTTGAAAGTGTAGTCATGAACTTCTGTAACTGGCCTTAATTTTATTTCTTTTAATTCAATTTTCTTTTGCTTTTTTTTTGCTTTGTTAGCTTTTTTTTGTGCATCGTATTTATATTTACCCATGTCCATAATTTTACAGACAGGGGGTTTTGCATTCGGAGCAATTTCAATTAAATCTAAACCTTCATTTTTTGCTTTATTGATAGCTTCATTTAAATTTAAAATTCCTAAATTTTCTCCATCACTTGCAATAACTTGAACTTCATTTGATGTAATCCTGTTGTTAGACCTTGGGCCTCTTGCTTTAGTTCTTTTTTGAAAATAATTTTGTTTAAAATCTGCCACTTAAATTGAAGGGGCTTTATTCAGATCGGAGTATTTTTTTATAAATTCTTTCAAAGCCATATTTTCTTGTTTATTAGAATCCAATCTTCTAATAGTTACACTGTTGGAGTCAACTTCTTTTTTTCCACAAATCAATAACATTGGTACTTTTGTTAAAGAATGATCTCTTATTTTATAATTTAAATTGTGATTTTTAAGATCCACCTCGACAATCAAACCAACTCGTTTTAATTCCTTAGCTACACTTTTAGCATATTCATCAAAATCACTAGAAATTGGAATAACTACTGCCTGTAAAGGTGATATCCAAAATGGCAGCTTGCCTGCATAATTCTCTATAAGGATACCTATGAACCTTTCTAAAGATCCAAATAATGCTCTGTGTAACATTACAGGTACTTTTTTAGTTCCATCTTTATCAACAAAAGAAGCTCCTAATCTACCTGGTAAATTTAAATCTACTTGCAATGTTCCACACTGCCAATCTCTACCGATTGCATCTCTTAAAACAAATTCAATTTTTGGTCCATAAAATGCGCCCTCACCTTTATTAATTGAGTACTCTAGCTTTGTCGCTTTGATTGCCTCTAACAACGCAGCCTCTGATTTATCCCAAACTTTATCGTCACCAACTCTTAAATCTGGTCTATCTGAATATTTTAAAATAACATCTTCAAAACCAAGATCTTTATAAATTTCTAAAATTAGATTTGTAACACTCAAACATTCTTCAGTAATTTGTTCTTCTGTACAAAAAATATGTGCATCATCTTGAGTAAAGGCTCTTACACGTAATAATCCGTGCAATGCACCTGAAGGTTCATATCTATGAACTTTTCCAAATTCTGACATCTTTAAAGGTAAGTCTCTATAACTTTTAAGTCCTTGATTAAATACTTGAACACACCCAGGACAATTCATGGGTTTAATTGCAAATACTTTTTCATCTGGTGTAGTTGAAGTATACATATTAGCTCCAAATTTTTCCCAGTGGCCAGATTTTTCCCACAAAGATCTATCAAGTATTTCTGGCGTATTTATCTCCTTGTAACCATCGTGATCTTGTTTCATTCTCATATATGAAACTAATTTTTGGAACAAATTCCATCCTTTCTGGTGCCAAAACACAGATCCAGGACTTTCTTCTCTAAAATGAAATAAATCCATCTCTTTTCCAATTTTTCTATGATCTCTTTTTTCTGCTTCCTCAATTCTCTGAAGATAAAGGTCTAATTCTTTTTGAGTTGCCCAACCAGTACCATATATTCTTTGAAGCATTTCATTATTAGAGTCACCACGCCAATAAGCTCCAGATACTTTTGTCAATTTAAAAGCCTTACCTATTTTACCAGAAGATACTAAATGTGGACCTCTACATAAGTCATGCCATGTTTCGCCATGATGATAAACCGTAAGCTCTTCGTTTTTAGGAATGCTCTCAATTATCTCAGCTTTGTATTTTTCTCCAATTTTTTTAAAATGACTTATTGCTTTCTCTCTCTCCCAAACTTCTTTTCTTGTTTTTACATCTTTATCTATTATCTCCGACATTTTTTTTTCAATCTTCTTTAAATCATCGCTAGTAAAAGGCTCTTTTCTTGCAAAATCATAGTAAAATCCATTTTCTATAACTGGCCCAATTGTTACCTGTGTGCCTGGGTATAGTTCTTGAACGGCCATAGCCATTATATGTGCAGTGTCATGTCTAATGACTTCTAAACCCTCAGGATCTTTAGCTGTAAATATTTCAATAGAACAATCTTGATCAATAACAGTATATAAATCTTTAAGCTCACCGTTTATGCTCATCACCAAAGCTTGCTTACCTAAAGACTTGCTAATTTTTTCAGCAACCTCTGTGCCTGTTATACTTTTTTCAAAGTTTATTTTTTTTCCATCAGGTAATGTAATATTTGGCATTAGTTTATTAATTTTTTATACTCTGAATAAGTAGAAAAACACATTTTTTCAACATTAAATTTTGAAACGACATTTTTTCTACCTTCTATGCCCATTTGATTGATAGTCTTTTCATCTAAATTCATAATTTCTATTAATTTTTTTGAAAGATCGTCAGAGTTATTTGCTTCAAATAAAAATCCTGTTTTATTTTCCTTTATTGTCTCTTTTGATCCCCCAATATTACTTGCAACAATTGGTTTTTTCATTGCCTGAGCCTCAACAGATATTCTTCCAAAGGCTTCTGGTTCTATAGATGAAGAAACTATGATGTCTGAAACTTTGTAAGCTAGGGGCATATTTTTACAATGATCTATAAATTTTACTTGGTTAGTTAATCTGTACTGTTCAACTAACCTAATAAGTTTCTTTTTGTAAAGTTCTCTTCCTTGATCGCTCCCAAGAACAATTACATTAAATACCTCGTGTCCTAAATTAATATTTACTTTATTAATAGCATCTAAAAACATTTCTTGGCCTTTCCATTCTGTTAATCGTCCGGGCAATAGAACAGTTTTTCTCTCTATTTTAAGACCCCATGATTTAAATAATTCATCTTCTTCTGTTTCTATAGTAGTTGATGGATCAAAATAGTCAGTATTAATGCCTCTAAATATCACCAAGAATTTTTTTTTATCATTAAGATATTCAGAGTAGTTTTCTTTAATATGTGAAAATATAAAATTAGACCCAGCAATAACTAAATCTGATCTCAACATTACAGAATTATATAATTTTTTTAATTTACTTTTAAAATTATATGTTCCATGAAATGTAGTTACAAATTTACGTCGTGTGATTTTGGTAGCTAGCAAACAAGACCATGCAGGTGCTCTGCTTCGCGCGTGGACAATATTAATTCCATAAAATAAAATTATTAAAGAAATAATTATTGAATTAAAAAAAACCAAAATGGGGTTTTTGGAATTAACAGGTAACCTTATATATTTAACTTTTTTTTTATCTATAAACTTTGTTAATTCACCACCGTTGCAAATTAAAAAAGATTTACAATCATTTTCGTGTAGATAGTGTGCGATATCATAACAACCTGTTTCTGCGCCACCGTATCCAAGTTTTGGTATAACTTGCAGAACTTTCAATTTTGGATGCATATGGTAGAGTTATAATATTTCAAAATCAATTTTAATACTTTATATGAAAAAATTTAAATTTCTAAAAATTTCTAAAACTAAAAAACTAAGATATATAAGCAATTATTATAAGAAAAATCTTTATATTATATTTTTACCAGGTTTTGCATCCGATATAGAAGGAGATAAACCTAAAAGATTTTTAAACTATGCTAAAAAAAATAAATTGGGTTTTTTGGCACTAGAATATTCTGGATATGGAAAATCTTCAGGTGAATTTACAAAAGGGAATATTTCCACTTGGGCAAATGATGCAAAACAGACTATTAAGAATATAGTTAAAAAAAATGATATAATTTTAATAGGTTCTAGTATGGGTGCTTGGATTTCTTTATTATTATTTAAATCAATTAAGAAACAGATTAAAGGCTTTATTGGAATTGGCTCTGCTCCAGAATTTTTAACAAGAATAATGTGGAAAAAATTTTCAAAAAAGACAAAGAGTGAAATTATCAAAAAAGGTATTAGCAAAATTAAAAATGGTGGATATAAATATCTCATAACTAATCAATTAATCAAAGATGGAAGAAAAAAACAAAATAAAGTTTTAAATGTTAAAATTCCAATGAAAATACCTGTTACTATGGTCCATGGTCAAAAAGATGAAGTTGTACCAATTAAATACTCAAGAAAGGTTTTAAAAATCTTCAGCAAAGCAAAAAAAAAATTAAATATAATTAAGAAGGGTGACCATAGTCTCTCGTCAAAAAAAAATCTAAATATTATTTGTAAAGAGTTAGATAATATAATTAAAAATACTAACTAGCTTGACCGACTAATTTTTTATTTGATATAGGATTTTCTAACTTATCTAACATTTCTTTTGGACAAACTTGGACGAAATTATTTATTTCATTTTCAAAATTCTCAACAATTTTTTTCGAGATGGTTGAATTTGTTTCTATCGCATGCTCTTGAATTAATTTCCTTAGATGCTCAATCCAAAATTTAGTTTCTGGGGTTTGCCAAACTACACTTTCAGGATTTACTTTTTTATCAAATTGATTTTCAGGGTCATAAATAAATGCCATACCTCCTGTCATGCCAGCTCCAAAATTATCGCCAATATCTCCTAATATAATAATGTTTCCGCCTGTCATGTATTCACAACCATTTGAATCACAACCTTCTACTACTGCAGTTGCACCTGAATTTCTAACAGCAAATCTCTCTCCTGCTTGTCCTGCAGCTAATAATTTTCCTGAAGTAGCTCCATACAAAACAGTGTTTCCAATAATAGTATTTTCATTTGAAACAAGGTTGCTTTCATCTTGTAATTTAATCACAATAGTTCCACCTGATAATCCTTTAGCAACATAATCATTTGCATCCCCTTTTAAAATTAGTTTTAATCCTTTAATAGCAAAAGCACCAAAGGATTGGCCTGCTGAACCTTTAAAATTTAATTCGATCGAATTTTCATCAAGATTGTTATTTCCAAATTTTTTGTACAAATGATAAGAAATTCTGGTACCAACTGCTCTATCAGTATTTTGAATTTCAAATTCTTGATTTATTTTTTCTTTTTTATCTATTTTGTCTTCTATTTCTGGCCATAATTTTTGATCTAAAGTATCTGGAACAGAATTAATTTCAGGTTTCTCACAATATCTTTTATTTTTTCCAGGATCTGCCTGAACAAAAAGAGGATTTAAGTCTAGATCATCCAAGTTTGGTGATCCTTTGCTTACTTGCCTTAGTAAGTCAGTTCTTCCAATTACTTCATTTAAAGATTTGAAACCAAGATCAGCAAGTATTTCTCTTACTTCCTCTGCTATAAATGTAAAAAGGTTTACTACTTTTTCAGGAGTTCCTGTAAATTTCTCTCTTAATTTATCATCTTGTGTGCAAACACCCACAGGACATGTATTTGAATGACATTGTCTGACCATTATACATCCCATTGCGACTAAAGCAGTTGTTGCTACGCCAAATTCTTCTGCTCCCATCATAGCTGCAATCACAACATCTCTTCCTGTTTTTATTCCACCGTCAGTTCTAAGCGTCACTTGATGTCTCAAGTTATTTAAAGTTAATACCTGATTTGCTTCTGTTAATCCCATCTCCCAAGGAACTCCAACATATTTAACGCTTGTCTGTGGAGTGGCTCCTGTACCACCTGAGTGCCCTGAGATTAAAATTATGTCTGCTTTAGCTTTTGCAACTCCAGCAGCTATCGTTCCAATTCCTGATGAAGCAACTAATTTAACTCCAACCCTAGCCTTAGGATTTATTTGTTTTAAATCATAAATTAATTGAGCTAGATCTTCTATTGAGTAAATATCATGATGTGGTGGAGGTGATATTAAAGTAACTCCTGGCGTTGAGTGTCTCAATCTCGCAATTTCATCCGTAACTTTAAAACCTGGTAATTGTCCACCTTCACCTGGTTTAGCGCCCTGTGCAATTTTGATTTCAATCTCATTACAATTATTTAAGTAATTAATGGTTACTCCAAATCTAGCTGATGCGATTTGTTTAACCCTTGAATTTGCACTATCTCCATTCTCCATAATCTTAAATCTTTTTTCATCTTCTCCACCTTCACCACTACAAGATGCGCCTTTAATTCTGTTCATACCAACAGCAAGAGTTTCATGTGCTTCTTTAGATAAAGCTCCATGAGACATACTTCCACTTCCAAATCTTTTTAATATATTAGATGCAGGCTCAACATTAGATATATCGATGGGATTTTTAGATTTAAAATCTACTAAATCTCTTAAACTTATTGGATTTAGATTATAAATACCTTTTGTGTATTTTTTATATATTTCATAAGATCCTTGTCCAACCGCAGTTTGAAGTAAATGAATTAGTTTGCCTTGATACTGATGTGTTTCACCATTTTTTCTATATCTATAAATACCTCCAATAGGTAAAATATTTGAATTATTGAAAAATGCTTCTTCGTGTATAGTTCTAATTTTCTTTTCTATTCCTTTTAAACCAATTCCAGAAATCTTTGATAACATCCCAGGAAAGTAATTTTTCACAATTGTTCTGCTTAGTCCCACAGTTTCAAAATTACATCCACCTCTGTAAGAACTTAAAACAGAAATTCCCATTTTAGACATTATTTTAAGAAGACCGAGATTGACTGATTTAATGTATCTTGAAACACATTCATCAAAAGTGAAATTTCCAAATAATTTCTTAGAATGTCTTTGATATAAGCTATCAAAAGCTAAATAAGGGTTCACTGTAGTAGCACCAACACCAATTAATGTTGCAAAAGAGTGAGTATCTAAAGCATCTCCAGTTTGAACATTAATAGAAACATAACCTCTTAAGCCTAATTTAACTAAATGTGTATTTATTGCTCCTATACATAAAAGCATCGGCATTGGCATTCTATTTTCTGAAATATTTTTATCTGATAATATGATTTGTTTAATTCCCTCTCTAACAGCTTGTTCAGACTTAACTTTGAGTAAATTTATTGATGTCTCTAAATCATCATCTTTGCTGAATGTACAATCTAAAACTTTATTATTATTTCCAAAGAATTTCAAAAATTTTTCAAATTGTGCATTTGATAATATCGGACTATTTAAGACATAAATATTGTCTTTAGTTAATTTACTAAAATCTAAAATATTACCAAGATTTCCAAATCTTGTCTTTAAACTCATAACTTTATTTTCTCTTAGAGAGTCAATTGGTGGATTTGTAACCTGACTAAAGTTTTGTCTAAAGTAATGATATAGTGGTCTGTATTTTTCAGATAAAACTGCTAAAGGCGTGTCATCACCCATTGAGCCTGTTGCTTCTTTAGCATCTTCTGCCATTGGATGAAGAATTAATTCTAAATCTTCTATGCTATATCCAAAACAATGTTGAAAATTTCTCAAACTTTGGCCTTCTAGCTCTAGTTTTTCAGTTTCTGCCTCTAATTTTTTATCAAGATCAATAATCTGATTATTGTAATGTTTATATTCTTTTGAAAGGTAGTTTTTTATTTCATCGTTTGAATATACTTTGCCTTTTTCTATTCTTACTCCTAATATTTCTCCAGGTCCTAATCTTCCTTTAGATACAATTTTTTTCTCATTTAAATCTATCATTCCTGTTTCGCTCCCTGCAAAAAGAAGTTTGTCTCTTGTCACTGTATATCTAAGTGGTCTTAATCCATTTCTGTCGGTTGCAACAATTACCCATTCATTGTCTGTTGCAGCTATGGCAGCTGGCCCATCCCAAGGCTCCATGGTACTATTTAAAAAATTGAATAATTGTTGATGATCTTTTTTTAATACCTTATTTTTTTTTGACCAAGCGTCTGGTATTAACATTAATTTTGCTAGAGGAGCAGGCTGTCCAGAAATATTTAATAACTCAAAAACATTATCTAATGATGCAGAGTCAGAATTTCCAGCTGGTATTACAGGCTTAAGGTTCTCTATATCCTCGAAAACTGGACTAAACATCTCTTCTTCGTGAACCTTCATCCAATTAACATTTCCTTTAAGGGTATTTATTTCACCATTATGCGCTATAGATCTAAACGGTTGAGCTAAGTCCCAACTAGGCGCAGTATTGGTTGAAAATCTTTGGTGAAATATTGCATACCTAGATATAAATCTTTCATCTTTTAAGTCAGTATAAAAATCTGACAAAGCTTCTGCTAAAAACATTCCTTTATAAATGATAGATTTAGAACTAAATGAACATATATAAAAATTATTTAATTGATTATTGAGGGCTTCTTTTTCAATTACTCTTCTAGTTTCATACAATTTTTGTTCCAGAGATTTATTGACAACTTTTTTGTCATTGTATGTGAACAATACTTGAGTAATTTCAGGCCTTGTTTGTTCAGCTTTTTCTCCTAAGACAGAGGGATCAACAGGAACTTGTCTCCAGCCATAGATACTAAAATTTCTCTTTGTTAGTTCACTTTCAACAATAGTTCTACATTGCTCTTGAGCGCTATAATCATTTCTTGGTAAGAAAATCATACCCACGCATAGTTCAGAATTATCATGTTTATGACCAGTGACTTCAATTTTTTCTTCAAAGAAATCTTTAGGAATTTCAATATGGATTCCAGCACCATCTCCTGTTTTTCCATCTGCATCGATTGCACCCCTATGCCAAACAGCTTTTAAGGCATCGATTCCATATTCTACGACTTTTCTTGATTTTAGACCTTCGGTAGATGCTACTAAACCTACACCACATGCATCATGTTCCATTTCTTCCGAGTAAACATGATTACTTTTTAAAATTTTTAAATTTTTATTTCTTAACTTCATTAAGCAACTCTAAGTTTTTGTTTACTTTGTAAATAATTATCAATGGATGTTGCGGCATCTCTTCCGTCTTTGATACCCCAAACCACTAAAGATGCTCCACGAACTATATCTCCGGCTGCAAAAACTCCCTCTATACTAGTTTCCATTGTATCAAAATCCGCTTTTATTGTTCCCCATCTTGATACTTGTAATTTTTCTTCATTAAATAATTTTGGAAGATCTTCTGGATCAAATCCAAGTGCTTTGATTACAAGATCAGCTTTAATTTGAAAATCTGAATTTTCTTCAACAACTGGTTTTCTTCTTCCGCTATCATCTGGCTCACCCAATTTCATTTTATTAACAACTACACTTTCAATTTTATTTGTTCCCTTAAACTCTTTAGGGCTTGTTAACCAAATGAATTCAACACCTTCTTCTTCTGCATTGCCAACTTCTCTTGCTGATCCTGGCATATTTTCTCTATCTCTTCTATATAAACATTTTACAGATTTAGCATTCTGTCTCACTGAAGTCCTTAAGCAGTCCATTGCTGTATCGCCGCCTCCAATTACTACAACATCTTTGCCTTCAGCATTTAAAGTTCCGTTATCAAACAGCTCAACTTTATCACCTAGTCCTTTTTTATTTGATGCTGTCAAAAATTCCATTGCAGGGAAAATATTACTCAAATCGTTACCAGGTAGATTAACTTCTCTAGCTTTATAAACTCCTGTAGCTATTAAAATTGCATCATGTTTTTCTCTTAACTCCGTCAAGCTGGAATCTTTTCCAACTTCAAAGTTTAAGACAAATTTAATTCCGCTTTCTTCCAAAAGTTTTATTCTTCTTTGAACAACATGCTTTTCTAATTTAAATCCTGGGATACCATATATTAGTAGCCCTCCAGCTCTGTCGTAACGATCATATATAGTTACCTTGTATCCTTTTTTTCTGAGTTGTTCTCCGCAAGCAAGTCCGGCAGGACCAGAACCTATAATTCCTACACTCTCGTTTTTTTCACTATTTATTTCTATTGGTTTAACCCAACCATTTTCCCAAGCTTTCTCTGTGATATATTTTTCTATTGATCCAATAGTTACTGTTCCATGACCCGATTGCTCTATTACACAATTTCCTTCACACAGCCTGTCCTGAGGGCAAATTCTTCCACAAACTTCTGGCATGTTGTTTGTGCTTTGTGATAATTGATAAGCTTCCTCATATCTTCCCTCAGCAGTTAGTTTAAGCCAATCTGGTATATTGTTACTTAATGGACAATGAACTTGGCAAAATGGTACTCCGCATTGGGAACATCTGCTTGACTGCTGAACAGCTCTATCTTTTAGAAATTCTTGATATATTTCATCAAAATCCTCTTTTCGGTCTGATATATCTCTTTTAGGTGGATTTTGTTGACCTATATCAACAAACTTAAGCATTTTTTCTGACATGGTGGACGCTGTATATACGATAAAAATTTAATAATAAACAATTACAAGGTCATAAATATTGACTAATATTTCACAAAACTAAAGTAAATCAGCGGTTTTTTCTTATTATGCATAGATGATATGCAAATATGTAATTGCTTTAATTTGGTTACAATTTCATTGTGAAATACTGGATCTAATGATTTCAAAATATGTAGAGACTCTAATTTTATCAGTTATTCAAGGAGTATCTGAGTTTATTCCAGTTAGCTCGTCTGCACATCTTTTAATTATATCAAGATTGAGTGACTTCAATATTAGCAACCTACAATTAGATATTAGTCTGCATTTAGGTTCTTTGTTAGCAATTATTTTATTTTTTAGAAAAGAGTTAATAAATATCATTAATAATAAAAATATATTTCTACTAATAATTCTTGGGTCTATACCATTAGTTATTGTTGGTTATATTTTTTACTCTACAAATTTAATTGATCAATTTAGAAACTTAAAAGTTGTCGCTTGGACAACTTTGATTTTTGGAATTTTATTATACTTTTCAGATAAGTTTGAATTTAAAAATAAAATTTCTTCAGAATTAAATATTAAAAGCATTATTATAATAGGGTTATTTCAGATTTTAGCCATTATTCCAGGAGTCAGTAGATCAGGTATAGTAATTACAGCTTCAAGGTTTTTAAGATTTGACAGAGTTGAATCATCAAAGATAGCTTTTTATTTGTCTATTCCAGCCTTAGCAGGTGCAAGTGTTTTGGGATTTAAAGATGTTATTGATGATCAAATAAATTTTGATGCTATATTTATTTTTTCTACTTCAGCTTCATTTTTATTTTCTTATTTTACAATTAAATATTTTCTTATTTATGTTAAAATGTTTAGTTTGAGCTTTTTTGTTATTTATAGAATAGTTCTAAGTATTATTCTTTTTTCAATTATTTACTTATGATTTTTTAGACGTTGGAGCAATTTGAGAAAATATTACAGCAATAAGAATTAATACACATCCTATAATATTATTTATGTTAAGAACTTGACTTAAAATAATCCATCCAGCAATTGTTGCAAAAACGCCTTCAAGAGAGTAAATTATTGCTGCTGGAGCTTCTTCAATATTTTTTTGTGCGAACATTTGCAAAGTAAAAGCAATTCCTCCAGATAAGACACCTGCATATAATATTGAACTATACTCAGTTAAAATTTTTGTAATAACTACTTCCTCTAAAATAAAAGCAAATATAAGAGATAAACCAAATACGAGAGCAGCTTGTAATGCTGCATAAAAAATTGGTATATTAAATTTCTCCATAAATTTTCCAGCGAAAATTATATGTAAAGCCCAAAATAGTGAGCATAGAATAACTAAAGCATCACCAATCATAATTTCTGAGTTTGAAAAATCACTTAATAGGTAAACACCTATTATACATAAACCTATTGAAGGCCAAAGACTCCAATGGACTTTAATAGAATAAATAAAAAATAACAAAATTGGAACTAATGGAACGTAGAAAACTGTAAAAAAAGCTGCATTAGCTATATTCGTGTATTGTAATGCGGCTTGCTGCAAGTAGGTTCCCAAAAATAATGATATACCCATTAAAAATAAATATTTTAAAAATAGTTTTTTATTAGAATTGATTTCATAATTAATTTTTTTTCTCTCTAAAATTAAAGCTATGGGTAGGACTGTAAGAAAACCAACAAAAAATCTAGATGCATTGAATGTTAATGGACCAATATTGTCCATGCCTGTGTCTTGAGCAATGAAAGCAGTGCCCCAAATAAATGTTGTTATCAAAGCGCATATAAGCGATGTAGTTTTGGACATTAATTTAATTAAATTTAGATAATATTATTCATTCTACAACAGCTATCAAAATCTTCTTTATTGATATAGCAACCAGCCATTTTTCTTATACCTGAAAATGCACCTCTGCCATGCATTACTCTCCAATTATTAAAAATTAGTAATTCACCAGGTTTTAAAATATGCCTCCACTGATATTGCTTTTGGTTTGCCATCGTATCAAATACTTTAATTGCTTTATAAAAATTAATTGTTTTCTGATTAGTTTCTCTAAAAGGTGCTCTATCGTAATTGTTAAAACTAATTTGATCAAAATTATTTTTTTCATTTAATTTTATTATTGGTCTTTTTGATTCAAGGCGAACACCATCACCAATATAAGAACCTTTAACTTTTGTATTTGTTAAAGTTTTAAAATGTTTTTTATATTTTTGTTTGATTTCATTTGCCAATTTAAATCCATCTACCATTATAGAATCTCCACCTTTAGCATCATACTTACAACAAAGCAGTAATTGTAAACCTGGCGCATCATTACTATATGTGGAGTCTGTATGTGGTCTCAGTTCTTGGTTTGAATATGCACTGTCTGCTTTCTTATTATTTGATTCAAAAGTCCACAATCCTCCAAAAATTGAATTTCTGACATAACCTATTTTTTTAGCTATATATTCAACAGAGTTTAAATTCTTTGAACAATTTCTTACGACTGCAAAACCATATATATGGATTTTTTTTAATAAATTTTTAAATCCAACTTTAGTTTGTAATTGCTTATAGTTAATGAAAATTTGATTTTTTATGTCTTTATCTTTCCAAAATTTAGTATCGCTTTTAGTTTCTTCTTTTTTTAAAGAATTTTTTTTTAAAAATTCATATGAATATTTGGTTGGTTTATTTTCATCAGACCATAATATTTCAATGAATTTCCCTTTTTTTAATAATTTTGCTTTTTTAGCTTTGATATTAATGTCTAAATTTGCGGTATAAGTTATTCTTTGATTGGTTTTAAAATCCCAGTTTTCTTTATTTTTAATATGATCTCTTAACCAAATATTAGGAAATGTTTCAAACTTATTGTCATTAAAGTAAAATACAGTTTTATTATTTAAAAGTTTAAAATTTTTAATCATTGCTTAGCTAATTTGTAGGCAAAGTTTTTACCAAGGTTATTTTTTAATTCATTATTAAATCTTGAACCCTCAGCACCGTCAATAATTCTATGATCGTAAGAGAGAGATAAAGGCAACATTGTTCTAGGTTTAAATTGTCCATCAATAAAAACAGGTTTAATATAAGTCCTTCCAATTCCTAAAATAGCAACCTCAGGATAATTTATTATAGGAGTAAAGTAAGTTCCTCCAATACCACCTAGGCTTGTTATAGTTATGGATCCTCCGTAAAATTCTTTTTTATCTATCTTCAAATTTCGGCAATCATCACTAACTTTTTTTAGATCCTTGCTTATTTGATCTATATTCTTTTGATTAGCATTTCTTATTTTTGGCACCATTAAACCATTGGGAGTATCAACTGCAATTCCTACATGAAAATATTTTTTTAATGTTATTTTTCCATTTTCAATATTGTCAATAGAACTATTAAATCTTGGAAAAACTTTCAAAGCTTCCACAACTGCCTTTATGATAAATGCCAATGGAGTAATTTTCTTTTTTTCTCCAGTAAAAGTATCAGTCAAATTTTGTCTAAATTCTTCTAACTCAGTAATATCTGCTTCGTCACAACTAGTAACATGTGGTATTGTTTGCCAAGAATTTGATAAATGTGGAGCAGCAATTCTTTTAATTCTTGGTATATCTTGAATTTCTACATCTCCAAAATCAGCGTGATCATATTCTGAGGGCTTTATAGATGGAGCCTTCTTTTCTTCCTGAGGTTTATTAAAATTAGAAGATACGAATTTTTTTATATCCTGTTCTACAATTCTTCCTGATCTTTGTGATCCAATAACATTATTAATATCAACACCAAGTTCTCTTGCAAATTTTCTAGTTTTTGGGCTGGCAAGCGCTTTGCTTGATTTGAATACACTAACTCTATTATTTTGTAATATTTCTTTTGGTTTTGAAGTTACTGTTTCAAGAGGTTTTTGTATAATAGTTTCTTCTTTAATCTCTTTGACCTCTTCTTCGATTTGAACATCTGGTTTTTGTTCTCTAGAGCCAATTATTAATATTGAGGAACCTTCTGAAACCTTATCGCCAACTTTTAAATTAACTTTTTTAACACTACCTGAGTATGGGCTTGGGATCTCAACACTTGATTTATCGCTTTCTATTGTAATTATCGGATCATCTTTATTAATATTTGATCCTGTCTCTATTAATACCTCAATTACTTCAACATCTTTAAAATCACCAATGTTAGGAACTAATACTTCTTTCTCGCTCATTATAATTTTGTGGGCATAGGCTTATCTTTATCAATTTTATATTTTTTAATTGCATCTACCGCATGTTTAGAAGCAATTAATTGTTCATTAGATAAAATACTTAAGCCATATGCAACTATATGCTCTTTATCAACTTCAAAAAATTTTCTTAGATTTTTTCTTGTATCACTTCTACCAAATCCATCTGTGCCCAATGAATAAAAACTTTTATTTATGTAAGGTCTAATTTGGTCAGAATTCATTCTCATGTAATCTGAAGCTGCTAGAATAGGACCTTCGGTTTTTCCAAGGCATTTTTCAACGTAAGAGATTTTTTTCTCTCCTCCTGGATTAAGCAAATTATACCTTTCTGTTTCAAGTCCATCTCTTCTTAATTCATTAAAGCTGGTAACACTCCACACTTCACTATCTACTTGATATTCATTTTGTAAAATTTCTGCTGCCTCCATCATCTCTCTTAAAATTGTTCCTGAGCCCAACAATTGAATTTTATTCTTTTTATTCTTACTGAAATCTTTTATTTTATACATCCCTTTTAATATGCCTTCTTCACAATCTTTGGGCATCTCTGGATGAGAATAATTTTCATTCATTGTTGTAATGTAGTAAAAAATATTTTCATGTTTTTCATGCATTCTTCTTAAACCTTCCTTAAAAATTGTAGCTAATTCATAATGAAAGGTTGGATCATAAGAAACACAATTTGGAATTGTTGATGCTAATAAATGACTGTGACCATCTTGGTGTTGAAGACCTTCTCCAGCCAAAGTTGTTCTTCCAGCTGTAGCTCCAATTAGAAATCCTCTTGTTTGACTATCTCCAGCTGCCCAAGCAAAATCTCCAGTTCTTTGAAAACCAAACATAGAGTAAAAAAGATAAATTGGTATCATTTCAATATCGTGGTTTGAATACGATGTTCCTGCAGCTATCCATGATGCCATGGATCCAGCCTCATTTATTCCTTCCTCTAAAACTTGACCACTTTTCTCTTCCTTGTAAGAGCTTAATTGAGCTGAGTCCTCTGGCTCATATTTTTGACCTTCATGCGCATATATACCTATTTTTTGGAAAAAACCTTCCATACCAAATGTTCTTGCTTCATCAGGGATTATTGGAACAAGTCTTGGAGCAACATTTTTATCTCTTAGCAAATTAGTCAACATCCTAACAAGTGCCATAGTAGTTGACATTTCTTTTTCACCAGTTGATTTTTTCATAAAGTCAAAAATATCATTACTTGGTGTTTTGATTGGTTTTGAAAAAGATGATCTCTCGGGAATATATCCCCCTAAAGCTAATCTTCTTTTTTTTAAGTATTTTATTTCCTCTGAATTTTCATCAGGTCTAAAGTATTCTATATTTTTGACTTGTTCATCTGTTAATGGAACATCAAATCTATCTCTGTAATATAGTAAATCATCTACACCTAATTTTTTTTGTTGGTGGGTTGTATTTATACTTTCACCAGATTTTCCCATACCATATCCTTTAATTGTTTTAGCTAATATGACTGTTGGTCTGTCTTTTGTATTAATAGCTTTATGATAAGCAGCATAAACTTTATGCGGGTCGTGACCACCTCTATTTAATTTCCAAATATCGCTATCCGTATAACTTGCAACTAGATTTTTAAGTTCAGGGTATTTCCCAAAAAAGTTATCTCTAACGTATAAACCACCTTTTGCTTTAAAAGCTTGGTATTCTCCATCGACTGCTTCGTTCATTCTTTTTACAAGTAAACCGGATTTATCATTTGCAAGTAAAGGATCCCAATATGACCCCCAAATGACTTTTATTACATTCCAGCCAGCTCCTCTAAAAATTCCCTCTAATTCTTGAATAATTTTACCATTGCCTCTTACTGGACCATCTAATCTTTGTAGGTTGCAGTTCACAACATAAATCAAGTTATCTAACTTTTCTCTTGCTGCTAAACCAATAGATCCTAGAGCTTCTGGCTCGTCTATTTCACCATCTCCTAAGAAAGACCAAACTTTTCTATTCTCATCTTTTATTAATTTTCTATTAATAAGATATTTCATAAATCTTGCCTGATAGGTTGCCATCATTGGTCCAAGACCCATGGAAACAGTTGGAAACTGCCAAAACTTAGGCATCAGCCATGGATGGGGATAAGATGATAAACCTCCAGGGTAAACTTCCTGTCTGAATCTATCTAATTGCTTTTCATCAAGTCTTCCTTCCAAAAAAGCTCTAGCGTAAATACCTGGTGCTGAATGTCCTTGAAAATAAATTAAATCTCCACCAAATTTATTGCTCTTAGCTCTCCAAAAATGATTCATTCCTATATCATAAAGAGTTGCAGCTGAAGCAAATGTCCCAATGTGACCTCCTAACGAAGGATCTCTCATGTTGGCTCTGACAACCATCACTGCTGAATTCCATCGAATTAATGCTCTGATTTTTCTTTCGATATTTTGATCGCCTGGAGATTTTATCTCTTCATCTGCTGGTATAGTGTTTATGTATGGTGTATTTTGTGTGTAGGGTATATTTGATCCCTCTTTATATGCCTGATCAATTAATTGTTTAATTAAAAAATGAGCTCTCTCAGGTCCTTCAGAATGTACTACAGCAGACAAAGATTCTAACCATTCTTTTGTCTCTTGAGGATCAATATCATTGTTATTTTCGACTATTTCTAATCTTTCATTATGTTCTTCTGCTTGTGTATTTTCTACTTTGATCTCTTTATGTGCACTGGTATCTAAATCAGAATTATTATATCCATTAGAAACTTCTGCTTCCGCAATTATTTTTTCTGTTGCGGGTGGTATCTTTTCAATAGTTTCTTGTTTTTGCTGAGTTCCATTCTCAGAGGATAATGTTAGTATCAAATCTCCTTTAGAAACTTTATCACCAATTTTTATATTAATAGTATCTACAATACCCTCAAAAGCAGATGGTACTTCAACACTTGATTTATCACTTTCTAAAGTTATTACAGGGTCATTTTTAGAGATTTTATCTCCTTCTTTTACAAGAATTTCTATGATTTCTACCTCTTCAAAATCTCCAATATCTGGAACTAGTAATTTTTCACTCATTTAGCTATTTGTATATATATATATTATTTACTTTTAATAGATGTATATTTTTGACCATTATTAAAATTTAGTAAAATTAATAATAAATGTTAAAAGAATAGATTAAATTTAGCGCCTGTAGCTCAATTGGATAGAGCGCTTGGCTACGGACCAGGAGGTTCTGGGTTCGACTCCTAGCAGGCGCACCAAAATGAAGGAAAAATGAAAATATCTTTGCAAAAATCTGTAATTTATTTTTTTGTAATAGTGTTAATAATATTATTTTTAATAACTTTAATAATTTAATGAAAAAATTTAAACAAATTAGCGTTAAAAAAGGTTTCATGAGACACAATGGTGGTTTGCTACTACGTGATATCTCAAGAACTAAATATGAATTTAAAACTAAAATAAAAAAAAACCATCTTAACAGAGCTGGCATAACTCATGGTGGGTATATAGCATCGATCATAGATACCGGGTGTGGATCTGGAGCCCATAGAATTTCGGGTAATCAGCCTTGTGTAACTATAACACTTAATATTAACTTTATCGGACCTTCAACTATTGGTGATGAAATTTTTGGATATGTAAAAATTAAAAAAAAAACAAAAAGCATGGTTTTTTTAGAGTGCTATTTAGAATGTAAAGGTAAAATAATTGCATCTGCTACAGGTATTTGGAAAATACTTCAACGTAAGTTACCCCATGCAGGTCTAAGCTAAATTCTTCTTCTTATATTTAAATAACCAAAGATTGATAAAAGAATAAGAGCAATAGGATAAATTATTTCTTTTTTTGGTCTATTCTGATTTTCAATTTTAAATTCATTAATAATATCTCCCATATCTAAACCAGATTTTTTTGCAATTCCATTCCATTTTAAAGTATCAATTATGGTTTTATTATCTTCTGCAACTAAGCTCATTCCATAATCATCTAAACTGAAATTTTCATCAAAACTATTTTTTTCAATTACAAATAATTTATATCTTTCACCGTACTCTGTAAGTCTAGTAATTTTAATTCTTATCTCTTTATTATAATCAAACTGTTTTTTGTTTATTTCTTCAATGCTTAAATAGTTATATTTTGGGTAAAATTTATTTAGAATAAATTCTGGAGATAATAATGATATTGAAATTATTAAAAAAATAATAATCTCATACCATCTCAGTTTGTTTACAAACCATCCCTGAGTAGCAGAAGTAAATACTAAAATCCCAATCAATGAAGTTGCTATGACCATTAAGCCATGCCATATACTTTCGATACCAATTAATAATAACTCGCTGTTAAATAAAAATACAATAGGAAGTATTCCTGTTCTCAGACTATACCAAAATGCCTGGGCTCCTGTTCTTAACGGGTCTCCACCAGAAATAGCAGCTGCTGCGTAAGATGCTAAGCCAACTGGAGGTGTTACGTCTGCCATAAGGCCAAAATAGAATACGAATAAATGAACCGCAATTAAAGGAAAAATGAATCCTGATGCATTTCCAACATCTACAAGAACAGTTGCCATTAAAGATGCTACAACAACGTAGTTTGCCGTAGTTGGTAAACCCATACCCAATAGTAAACACAAAATAATAGTTAAAAATAAAAGAATAATAACATTATCTTTTGCAATCGACTCGATTACAATTATTAAATTAGTACTCAACCCTGTAGATCCAACTGCACCAACTATAATACCTGCTGTTGCAATTGCTATTCCGACACTAACCATATTCAAGGCACCCTTTTCAAAACCGACAACAGTTTGGTTGTACCAATATATTAAAGCATTCTTAAGGTTCTTTTCTTTAAAAATTTTATTTAAAAGATTGACTATAATTAGAGTTATTGTAGCAAAAAAAATAGAGTATGAAGCTGTAAGCCTCATATAAACTAGTAGATATATGAGAACGAATATTGGAACTAAAAAATGTATTCCTTCTAAAAATGTTTTTTTCAATTTTGGAATATCGTTTTCATCCATACCTTTCAAATTTAATTTAAGTGCTTCAAGGTGAGATATATAAAATAGTGCAATGTAAGAAATTATAGCTGGTAAAAAAGCGTGTTTGACAACTTCAAAATATGTAACACCAATAAAACTTGCCATCACAAAAGCTGCTGCTCCCATAACTGGAGGCATTATTTGACCATTAACTGATGAAGATACTTCGATTGCACCCGCTTTTTCTTTTGAAAAGCCTGTCTTTTTCATAATTGGAATTGTAAATGTTCCAGTTGTAACTGTATTAGCAATTGATGATCCTGAGATTAATCCTGTCATACCAGATCCAAGAATAGCTGCCTTAGCAGGACCACCTCGCATTTTTCCAACCATTGCAAATGCTAAATCTAAAAAATATTTACCCCCTCCAGCAGTTTCTAAAAGTGCTCCAAAAAGTACAAAAAGAAATATGAAATCTACAGAAACACCTATTGGGATCCCAAAAATTGCTTCTTGATCAAACCATTGAAAACCAACTAACCTTTTTAATGATAATCCACCATGAGAAATTATGTCTGGTGCGTATTGTCCAAAATAAGAAAATAACAAAAAACAAGCTGCAATAACAACTAATGGAACACCAATTACTCTACGTGTAGCTTCAAGAAGAATTAATATTCCAATTATTCCAAGCATAAGTTCTACTGGAATAGTAAAATCATTGGTAAAATTTATTTTAAGTAATATTCCACCCCTATCTACTAATTGATCATAAAAAACATAAATATATAAACAACAAACTGCGCCTGTTATTGCAATTAATATATCTATAAAATTTATTTTTTTACCCCTTGCATATGGAAATATTAAAAAAGCAAGTAAAAGAGCAAAACCAAGATGAATTGCTCTAGCTGGCAAACCTTTAAACATTCCAAAGTTTAACCAAAATGGAAATGGAGAAGCATACCAAAGCTGAAACAAGGACCAAGTTATTGCAATAACTGCAACTAACTTTAAATGAATACCTGTTAGATTTCTTGTGGGAGAAAGATCTTCTTTTATCTTATTTTCAATTTTTTTTTCTATGTCCGCTGACATTCAGCTTAATATATAAAAAAAAAGGCCCAATAGATATATTGGGCCTCAATTTTTTATATAGATTTAATTACATTAAACCAGCTTCTTTATAATATTTAACAGCTCCAGGATGAAGTGGTGCTGATAAACCATCAGCTATCATATTTTTTTTCTCTAAAGGAGCGAAAGCTGGATGTTGTTTTCTAAAATCATCAAAATTTTCAAAAACAGCTTTTGTAACCTGATAAACTAAATCTTCAGATACATCTACACTTGTTACTACAGTAGCTTTAACACCAAATGTAGTTACATCTTTTTTCTGTTTAGTATAAGTGCCTTTTGGAATTGTCGCAGATGCGTAATAATCAGCTCCACTAATAATTCCATCAATTACATCTCCTGTTAAATTAATTGGCATAGCTTTAGCTGCACATGTTGCTGCTTGTTCCATTGCTCCATTTGGAAAACCTACTGAATATCCAAACGCATCAATTTTACCATCACATAAAGCTTTTACTTGCTCTGAAGATGTTAGCTCGGTAACTGATTTAAAGAAACTGTTATCAACGCCCATAGCTTTCATTAATTCTTCCATTGTTCCTCTTTGACCAGAACCTGGATTTCCAATGTTTACTACTTTTCCTTTAAGACCCATAAAATCTTTAACTTTTGCTTTTTTTCTAGCCCAGATTTGGAATGGCTCGTTATGTACTGAGAAAACAGCTCTTAAATTTTTGAATTGTTTCCCTTCCCATTTGCTTGACCCATTGTAGGCATGATATTGCCAGTCAGATTGTGCTACACCAAATTGAAACTCGCCATCTTTTATTTGTCCGATGTTATAATTTGAGCCTCCAGTTGAAGGAGCGGTACATCTGTATGCTTTATCTTTCATACCTTTTTTTCTACCGTGTTCAGCACTAATTGCTGATTTGTGTAACATTTTACAAATAGCGTTTCCTGTCTGAAAATAAACTCCAGTTGGTCCTCCTGTGCCTATTGTAAAAAACTCTGCTGATTTTGCTATTGATCCGAATGAAAATATAGCAGCAAATATAATCAGAGAGCTTGATATTGTTGATAATATTTTTTTCATATACCCTCTCTAAAGTTTTAAAATCAAATCTAACTATTAATTACTTCGAGTGTCTAGTAAATTCAGTAAATATAAGCATTGGTAAATAAGGAATTTTTTAGATGATAATTAATTTTCAACCCAAGATTTTAATTTATTTACTCCTTCCACAACCTTTGGGGCGTACAATTTTATTAACTCATCATTAATATCAGTTTTTTCATCAATATTTTTCATGAATGTACCTCCATCAAAGTCTGTAAAACTTAAACGAACTATCATCCTTTTTTGATCAAATCCAAAATCACTTCCTGGAAGTAAAGCAATATTTAAATTAGTTAAAATTTCATCGCATAAAATAGAAGAACTATCAAATTTTTTGTTCAAAAATTCTGGCAATAAATAAAAGCCTCCCATTGGTTTGTTAACAATAATATTATTAGACGATAAGTTTCTATGTACATAATCTCCAACAGCTTTAAGAATTTTTTTTGATTTTAAAATATAGTGCTCATGATTGTCATTAAAAGCAGATATTGCAGCAAACTGAATTGGTGAACTTACTGCAGAAAAGGTTTCACTTGCTAAAACTTTCATAGATTTAAGTAATTCAATTTTTTTCTTTGGTATTATAAAGTACCCAAGTCTCCATCCTCCGGCGCCACACCATTTACTAAGTCCGTTACTTATTACAACATTATCAGGGCAGTGTTCGAAAATAGAAATATAATTTTCATCAAATGTTAATTCAGAATAAATTTCATCTGATAAAACTAAAATATTATATTTTTTTACTATTAAAGAAATTTCTTTTAAATTTTTGCATACTTGCCCTGATGGATTATTTGGAGAATTAAGAAACAAAACATATTTTTTATCTGTTTTTTTTAAAACAATTTTTTCTATTTCTTTAGCTTTGGGAAACCAATTGTTTTCAGCAGATGTTTGTATCCAATGATGGTTATTTTTAGCTATAATTGATTGTGGCTTATATGATACCCAACTGGGTGCTGGTAACAAAACTTCGCCTTCAAATGCTAAATGCATCAAAAACATTAGCTCTTTGGTACCAGGGCCTACTATGACCTGATCTGATTTAAAATTGTAATTTTTCTTTTTTGACTCATATTTTGCTATAGATTCTCTTAACTTATCTAATCCTTGGATAGGTAAATAACTTTTCTGATGAGCATTTTTTTTTAATTCTTCAACAATAGTAATTGGAACTGGAAATGGTGATTGTCCAAATCCAAACTTAATAATATTTTTTCCTTCATTTTCAATAACCCTTGATTTTTCATTTATTTTTAGTGTTGCTGATAATCTTAGGCTTTTAATAGTATCTTTGATCATTACGATTTTAACTCAATAAGATTTTTATATTCATTTAAAGCAGATGGATTCGATAATGCTTCAATATTATTTATTTTGTTGCCATCTATTATATTTTTGACAGCTACTTCTACAATTTTACCATTCTTAGTTCTTGGAATATCTTTTACCGTAATTATTTTAGCAGGCACATGTCTAGGAGAAGCCTCATACCTAATTGTTTTTTTTAGTTTCGAAATTAATTTTTCATCTAATTTATTTTTTTTTGATAAGACAACAAAAAGTATTATTCTTACATCGTTATCCCAAGATTGACCTACAACGATAGACTCTTTGACTGCTTTAAATTTTTCAACAACAGAATAAATTTCAGCCGTGCCAAGTCGAACACCACCTGGGTTTAATGTTGCATCTGATCTTCCATAAATAATATAAGACCCATTATTTCTTCTTTCAGCATAATCTCCGTGATGCCAAATATTTTTAAATTTTGAAAAATAAGCTTTTTTATATTTAACTTTTCTAGGATCATTCCAAAATTTTAAAGGCATTGACGGAAAAGAGTTTCTACAAACTAATTCTCCTTTTTTATTTAAAATTGATTTACCTTTTTCAGAAAATACCGCTGTATCCATGCCAAGACCATTGTTTTGTATTTCACCGCTGTTTACAGATGAATAAATATTTCCATTTACAAAACAAGAGACAATATCTGTTCCTCCAGAAATAGAGGCTAAATGAACATTTTTTTTTATATTTCTGTAAACAAATTTAAATCCATCTTTAGAAAGTGGAGATCCTGTAGAACAAATCGTTTTTAAAGAGTTTAATTTAATTTTTTTTTTTACCTTAACATTCTGCTTAATAAGTTGATCAATATATTTTGCACTTATACCAAATAGAGTAACTTTCTCTTTATTAGCGATTTTTAATAATAGCTCTGGAGATTTGTACATAGGAAAACCATCAAATAGCAATATTGATGCTCTAGACGCTAAAGCTGTAACAAGCCAATTCCACATCATCCATCCACATGTTGTAAAATAAAATACGTTATCATTTGGTTTTATATTGCAATGTAATTGATGTTCTTTCAAATGTTGCAATAAAACCCCACCTGATCGATGGCAAATACATTTTGGTTTTCCAGTTGTTCCACTTGAGTATAAAATTGCTAGTTCGTGGTCAAAATCAAATCTTTTTAATTTACTGCTACTCATTTCAAGATTTTTAATCTCAGAAAAATAATAAAATTTTATATTTTTAATTTTTTTTAATTTTTTTAATTTTTTCCCAGGATAATTTAAAATTAATACTGATTTAATACTTTTTAATTTTTTTAATATTTTTGGCAATCTTTCAATAATATTTATTTCTTTTCCGTTATAGAAATATTTATCAGTTATGATTAATAATTTAGGTTTAATTTGTGAAAAACGTTCTATAACTCCTGGTACACCAAAATCAGGTGAACAGGAACTCCAGATCGATCCTATGGCACTCGCACTTAAGAAACACTCGACTGTTTCTATCTGATTTGGGGTATATGCAGCTATTCTATCTTTTTCAAAAATATTTATTTTTTTATAAAATGTAATTATTTTTTTTACGTCGTTATTGAGTTCTTTCCAAGATTTTTGTTCTCTGTAGCCATTTTCACTAATAAACGTAATGGCTTTTTGATTTGAATTTTTAGATAAAAGATTTTCAGCAAAGTTTAATTTTGAATTAACGAAAAATTTACTGTTAATAATATCTTTTGTTAATTTAAATTTATTTGTTTTTTCTCCAATTACTTGAAAGTAACTCCAAATAGAATTCCAAAAATCCTTTGGATTTTTTAAACTCCAATTTAGTAACTTTT